>JANMKJ010000383.1:0-2764 GCA_031371945.1 Rhodobiaceae bacterium | reverse complement strand
AATCTTAGGCTTGGCAGGAGCGGCAGCGGCAACAGCCGGATTTGCTGCTGCGGCCATGCCCATGGCAGCGCCGAGGTTTGAGAGTGTCGTTTGTTCTGACATGACGATTAGCCTCTCACGACGTTCTTGGGGTTCATTGCTTTGATATCGAGCTTTACCGGGTTCTGGGCTTCATGCGGATGGGCAGAGCCACTGTAGATGCGCAAATTGGTCATTTGCTGGCGCTTGAGGGATGCACCTGGAAGCATGCGCTTTACGGCTGCTTCAAGGACGCGCTCAGGGAACTTGCCATCCAGAATCTGGTGGGCTTTGCGTTCCTTGATGCCGCCGGGGAAGCCCGTATGCCAGTAATAGGTCTTGTCGTCACGCTTGGCACCGGTGAAGGCGATTTTCTCACAGTTGATAACGATGATGTTGTCACCGCAATCCATGTGGGGAGTGAAAGTTGGCTTGTGCTTGCCACGCAGGCGATTGGCAATAATCGTGGCCAAACGGCCTACAACCAAACCTTCTGCATCAATAAGCACCCAATTCTTCACGATGTCCTTGGCTTTCGCCGAATAGGTTGTCATGTCATTTACTCTGGGTTGTTCGTTTCAAATGAAAAGGCACAATTGCTTGTGCCTGTTTCGATAACGCGGTCAATATGGGATGACCCACGATAAGTCAAGCAAAACCGGGATAAATATGTTGTGGTATCATAATACCGCACGTCAATTGTTTTACTCCAAATTCCAAACGAATGCTGCTAACACTGTGATGCGAATGTTGGAACCTTTCAAAACGACTTTCGTTCGGGGAGTACGATGACGCGGTATGTAGGGTATTTTGCTGCTTTTTTGCTTGTCTTTGCACTTTATGGACAAGGTCCAACACGGGCAGCGTCCGCTGGAACAACGCTTGAAGAAACCCGTCCGCCGCCTCCCGGGCTGGATTTGACGGAGCCTGACCCAACCCTGCCGACAGACAATGAAACACCCCCTGCCGATGAAGTTAATGTGGGCGAGGTGCCAGAGATCAAAATGGTAGAGCTCACGCTGGACATGGCGCGGCGTGCCGTCGATGCCTATGTCCTGCTCAAGGACAAGTACAAAGACGCCCAACTTGAGAATTTCGACACGTTACAAGACTTCGTCGACAAGGATCCGATGGGCAAGACTTTCGATATTGATGTGAAAGCGGCGGGCTTTGCCACGGTGGACGAATGGAACCAGACTGTAACCACTGTCGGGGCCGCCTACTCCAACATCATTGATGACCAGTCCAGCGATATCAAAACCCAGATTGAAGAAATTCAAAAAGATCCTGACATGGCGCAGGACATGAAAGACAAGATCGTTGCCTCGCTCAATGCATTGATCCCCACCGAGAACAATCGCAAGGTGGTGCAGCAGATGATCGACGATGTGAACTATGCCGAAAAGCTGAAATTGCTGGAGACCGAGGAAGAATGAGTGAGTTCGTCCTACGCGAGTTGAATGATGGCATATTGCGGCTGACGCTCAATGACCCCGCAACGCGCAACAGCCTTTCGGAAGCAATGATTGACGCCCTGCACAGCAGTATCCTGGAAACGGACGCACGGGTGATAGTGCTCGGCGCCGAGGGTCCTGCGTTCAGTTCCGGGCACAATCTCAAGGAAATCACTTGCCACCGCGCCGACGCGGATGGTGGCGCTGCCTTTTATAAACGCCTCTTCGATAAATGTGCGGGGCTCATGCTGGCTATAACCACCAGTCCCTGCCCGGTTATTGCCGAGGTAGATGGTCTTGCCAGTGCCGCTGGATGCCAATTGGTGGCAAGCTGCGATTTGGCGATTGCCACAGATCGATCCACATTCTGCACCCCCGGTGTGAACATCGGATTGTTCTGCTCAACTCCCATGGTTGCCGTATCACGTGCAATCGGACGGAAGCATGCCATGGAGCTGTTGCTCACCGGCGACGTATTCTCGGCCGCTGACGCGGTGCGCATGGGCCTGATCAATCGCGCCGTCACGCATAATGAACTGAAAGTGGCGACCGCCGAACTCGCCCGCCGTATTGCCTCCAAATCTGCTGCAGCCATCAATATCGGCAAGCCTGCCTTTGATGCGCAACTCGCCATGCCGGTGGCCGATGCCTACTCCTACATGACGCAAATCATGGCCGACAATCTGCTGATAGGTGACGCACAGGAAGGCATAGGCGCGTTTCTACAGAAGCGTCATCCGAAGTGGGAACATGATAGTTGAAACCGCGTATCAACTTCGTAACCCTAGGCGTCACAGACATGGTCCTCATGCGCGGGTTCTATGAGCGCATGGGTTTGGTTGCTTCAAGTGCCAGCAATGAACACGTAACCTTCTTTGACGCAGGTGGAATTGTGCTGGGCCTGTTTGGCTTTCACGAGCTAGCCAACGATGCTGCGGTCAAGGCTGGTCAAATCCCTGATTATCGCGGTGTGGCGGTGGCGTGGAATGGAACAAGCGAGGCCGAGGTTGATATAATCATGGCGCAGGCGAAGGATGCCGGGGCCACCATTACAAAACCAGCCGAAAAGGTATTCTGGGGTGGCTATTCAGGATATTTCATGGACCCGGAGAAGAACCTTTGGGAAGTTGCCTATAATCCATTCTTCCCACTTGATGACCACGGGCACGTTCAGCTGCCATGAACCATGACAGCTACCCAACCGATTACATTCGCGGCATCCTCCAGGAGGTCAAGACAATTGCCATGGTGGGTGCATCCAGCAACGAAGTGCGGCCGTCTTACCTGGTCAT
>JANMKJ010000305.1:0-2534 GCA_031371945.1 Rhodobiaceae bacterium | reverse complement strand
GTGCTCGCGCCGCCATCGGCTTTCGCGAAAATGGTTATGAAGGCCCTGTCACCCTGGTAAGTGACGAGTCACTCCTGCCCTATGACCGGCCACCTCTTTCGAAGGCCGCACTCTCGGGTGATGCAGAACCGGAACCTGTGTACCTGCTTGATGCGGACATGATGCGGTCGCTCAATGTGACGTTCATGGGAGGAGCTGCTGCTGTCGCGATTGACAGGGCCGCAAAGATACTTACGCTCTCCAGCGGCCAAGCACTGTCCTATGAAAAGTTATTGATAGCCACAGGTGCCGCACCGCGAAAATTGACGCTGGCAGGCGGCGAAAGTGCGCTGGACTTGCGCAACCTGGGCGATGCCATCAGAATTCGCAATTCGTTTTCGGCGGGCGTCAATGTTGTCATCATTGGTGGCGGCTTCATCGGACTTGAGCTGGCGGCAAGTGCGGTCAAGCGGGGTTGCCTTGTGACTGTGATTGAGGCCCAGCCCCGCATTCTCATGCGCGGTGTCCCGTCGGAAATTTCAGATGTCATCATGGCAAGGCACCTCAAGGCCGGAAACACTATTCTCACGGGCAGCGCAATTTCACATATTGAAGCCGACAGTGTCGTGCTGGCAGATGGACGACGCATCGCCGCTGACATCGTCATTGCCGGCATCGGCGCGGCACCTCGCGTCGAGCTTGCCGCCCAGGCCGGACTGGAGTTGGACAACGGCATTGCCTGCGATACGGGCATGCGGACGTCTGACCCCAACATCTATGCGGTTGGCGACTGCTGCTCGTTTCCGCATCCGATATTTGGTGGCGTGCGGTTGCGGCTTGAGGCGTGGCGCAATGCAAGCGACCAGGCGGTCATCGCCGTCGAAAATATGCTAGGCGGCGACCGCCAGTATGAGTCTGTCCCGTGGTTCTGGTCGGACCAGTTCGAGCTTACCTTGCAAATTGCTGGAATGCCGGGCTTGGGGGTGTCGACGGTTCTGCGCCCGCTGAAGGATGGCGCGTTCATCCTGTGTCATTTGGATACGGCTGGAACGCTGGTTGGTGCCAGTGGAATAGGCCAGGGCAACACCATTGCCCGCGATGTGAGATTGCTGGAAATGCTGATTGGAAAGCGGATGAAACCCGACACAGCCATCCTTGCCGATGGCGCCAGTCAATTGAAGGCTTTGCTAAAAGCCTAAAATTTTAACATTCGCTTTCAACACTTGTTCACCACGCCATTAACATGCAATTAAATTAAAACATTGCGCAGTGAACTTCTGTCAAAATGCCGGGCATGATCGAGCCTGTTCCCACCAAGACCAAAAAGAATTACGCGTCGAACGCGTCCGTTGTCAGGACTCTCTGGAACTGTGTGTCCATTGCGGTTGCATTAACGGGTCTTTTGATCTGGTGGATCGGCACGCCCAGTGCAGCGGCCTATCTCGCTATTTCGACACTCATTCTTTCTGCTGGTGTCCTCTATGGATCAATCACCTGGAAGCGTGCTTCTGACCGGCGGGAGCTGGCACTGACCACTACTATTGCCGCTTTGCAGCAGGCCCGGGCCCAGGCCGAAACATCGAGCCGGGCCAAGTCGCGCTTCTTGGCAACCATGAGCCATGAAATTCGCACCCCCATGAGTGGAGTCATTGGCATGATCGGGCTGATGCGGGAAACCGAATTGTCTCCCGAGCAGGAAAACTATGCAAGGGCCGCCGATGCCTCAGGACGCACGCTGATGTCCATCATCGACGAAATTCTTGATACGTCAAAGATTGAGTCGGGCCGTCTTGAGCTCGAACATCGGCCGTTTGAAATTCTGGAGTTGGCGGAAAGTGTCATTGAACTTCTGGCACCGCGTGCCCACGCCAAGGGTATCGAAATTTCGTGTCACGTATCGGCGAATGTGCCGCCAAAGGTGATTGGCGACGAATACCGGATTAGGCAGGTGCTCTTTAATCTTTGCGGCAATGCCATTAAATTTACGGAGGTCGGCAGCGTATCGCTGGAGATCTTTCTCAATAGTACGACTGAAAGTTTGCATATCGCCGTGACTGATACCGGCATTGGCATGTCGGCCGATGAAATGGCAAGGGTTTTTGATGAGTACGTACAGGCGTCAAGCGCCACGACGCGGCGCTACGGTGGGACCGGCCTTGGACTTTCCATTGCCAAAAAGCTGATTGACGGCATGGGTGGGGACATCTCCGTTTCAAGTGAAAGTGGCAAGGGTACGAAATTCTCTGTTGTTCTTCCCTCGCTCGCGGACGGAACGTCCGCCGATGCCAGCAAGCCACTGTTGGCGCGACACTATGATATTGCGCTGCCTCAGGGTGCAACATCTCGCCATCTTGCGGCAACCCTCCAGGAGCTTGGCGCTTCGGTGAGCATTTTGGCTGGAGCCGAAGAGCTCTGGGCGGCACTTACGGGCAAGCGAGCTTCCGGCAATACCACACTGATTTGCGATGCCCAGTACCAGACAGTGCTGCGTCGTTGGATGAAATTGCAGAAATCGAGGAATGCCAAGCCCCTGCAGATCTGGGTCATGATGCAGG
>JANMKJ010000300.1:0-3294 GCA_031371945.1 Rhodobiaceae bacterium | reverse complement strand
ATGCCGCGCTCGTCCGGCTCAACCCAGTAGAGCGCATTGTCTTCCGCGGTTTCCGCCATGGGAAAAATTCCGGCAGCATAGGCTTGCAACAGAATTTGCGGTGTGATCGTGGTCATCACACATCCCGTGCGAGATATTTTTCCAGCCAGTGAATGTCGTAGTTGCCATCAATGATATCCGGTTCCTGCAGCAGGCGCTGGAACAGCGGAATTGTCGTCTCCACGCCCTCGATGACAAACTCGCCCATGGCGCGCTTGAGCCGCATCATGCATTCGGCCCGGGTCTTGCCAAAAACGATGAGCTTGCCAATGAGGCTGTCATAATAGGGCGGAATTTTGTAGCCGGCATAGAGTGCTGAATCGACTCGCACGCCAAGCCCACCGGGAAAATGCACCGCATCCACGCGACCTGGCGAGGGTGCAAAGGTTTTGGGGTTTTCCGCATTGATGCGACACTCAATGGCATGTCCCGAAAACACGATGTCTTTCTGGGTGTATTGCAGTGTGGTGCCATTGGCCACCCGTATTTGCTCCTGCACCAGGTCAAGGCCGGTAATCATTTCCGTGACCGGGTGTTCCACCTGAAGCCGCGTGTTCATTTCAATGAAATAGAACTCGCCGTTCTCGTAGAGAAACTCGATCGTGCCAACACCTTCATAACGAAGGTTCGCCATGGCTGTCGCCACCCGCGCCCCAATCTGCTCGCGCTGAATTGCATTCAACGCCGGCGAATGTGCCTCCTCCCAGATCTTCTGGTGTCGCCGCTGCAAGGAGCAGTCACGCTCGCCCAAGTGTACCGCATTGCCTTGACCATCACCCAGGACCTGGATTTCAATGTGGCGCGGCAACACAAGGTACTTTTCAATGTAGACTTCGTCATTTCCAAACGCAGCTTTGGCTTCGGTGCGCGCTGTGCTGAGGGCTATTTCCATTTCCTCGTCGTTGCGGGCAACCTTCATGCCGCGGCCACCGCCGCCAGCCGTCGCCTTGATGATGACGGGATAGCCAATTTCACCGGCAATACGCTTGCCTTCGGCCACATCGGTAACCCCACCATCCGAACCTGGCACAACTGGAATGCCGAGAGCCTTGGCGGTGCGCTTGGCCTCGATCTTGTCACCCATGGTGCGGATGTTTTCCGGAGAGGGGCCAATGAACTTGATGCTGTGGGAGCCCAGAATTTCCGCGAACTTGGCATTCTCCGACAGAAACCCATAGCCAGGATGCACCGCATCGGCACCCGTGATTTCGCAGGCCGCAACAATGGCCGGAATATTCAAATAACTGTCGCGGGCCGGAGGCGGTCCGATGCACACACTTTCATCGGCCAGGCGCACATGCATGGCGTCGGCATCCGCCGTTGAGTGCACGGCCACGGTTTGAATGCCAAGTTCACGGCAGGCGCGCAGAACACGAAGGGCGATTTCGCCGCGATTGGCGATGAGTATCTTGTCAAACATGCCCTACTCGATTGTCACAAGAGGTGCGCCAAACTCGACGGGATCGCCATTGCCTACGAAAATCCGCGTGACCTTGCCAGAGGCAGGAGAGGGGATCTGGTTCATGGTCTTCATGGCTTCGATGATGACCAGGGTCTGGCCCTGTTTGACCGTGGCACCAAGCGAAATGAAATCGGGACTGCCGGGGGCAGCGGCCATATAGATGGTGCCAACCATGGGCGATTTTACCGTTCCAGCATGGTCAGCATCGGGAACCTTAGTCACAGCGGCTGCAGCAACCGGCGCAGGCAGTGCAGCAGGTGCGGCCGCCGGCGGTGCCACCGACGCATAGGCCGTGATGGTTTTGGAGACGCGTACGCGGGTGCCCTTCTGGTCAAGCTCAATTTCTGAAAGTCCCGTTTCGTTCAGGATACTCGCCAGGTTGCGAATAAGATCCAGCTCGGGGCTCGCGGACTTGGCTTGTCCACGCGGTGGTGGCGCTTTTTTGGCGGGCATTATTACCTCTTTCCCGTTGAATTGATGATGCTGGCGAGCCCTTCGAGGGCCAGTTCGTAGCTCTGCCCACCAAAACCGCAAATCACCCCGTGGGCAACGGGTGAAATGTAGCTGTGGTGCCGAAAGGGCTCACGCTTGTAGATGTTGGACAGGTGAACCTCAATGGTTGGCATGTTGACGCCTTTCAGGGCATCGTGGAGCGCCACAGACGTATGGGTATAGCCTGCACCGTTGATGATGATGCCGCAACCCTTGCCTTGCGCCTCATGGACCCAGTCGATCAATTCGCCCTCGGTGTTGGTTTGGCGAAATACAGCCTCAAACCCCAGTGCCTTGGCCTTGGCCGCACAGCGCGCCTCCAGGTCCACCAAGGTCTCGTTGCCATAGACATTTGGCTCACGCAGACCCAGCAAATTGAGGTTTGGCCCGTTCAATATGTAAATTGGTTTCATCAGAATCCCTAGCTCCAACCCCTTATAGTCGGTCAATCCCGGCCATGGAAGCGGTTAGGACTCAACACAGGCTGCAGCCACCCCGGCTACGAACGTCGTCAATCGTGGCTGCCAGCTCCGCTTGCGGCAGATAGCCGGGAACGACCTTGTCGCCAATGATGAAGGCAGGTGTCCCGTTTATGGCAAGCGTCTGGGCAAGGGCGCGGGTGCGCATCAGGCTCTCGACAATGGCGGGGTCTGACATGTCCTTCTTGAGAAGGCTCATATCAAGTCCTTGCGCCGTGGCAATCTCATCCACTGCCGCCTTGGTGAGTTTTCCGTCGTGGCTGAACATCGCGATGTGCAGCTCCCAGTATTTTCCCTGCTTTTTGGCCGCAAGGGCAGCCGTTGCTGCATACTCCGAATCCTCGCCAAATATCGGGAACTCCTTGAGCACCACGCGCAGGTTCTTGTCGGCGTCCATCAGTGAATAGACTTCGGGAAAGCCCTTCTTGCACCAGCCACAGTTATAGTCGAAGAATTCAACCATCGCCGTTTTTGCCTTGGGGTTTCCAGCCACGAAATCCGCCTTGTCGTGGAAAATTCCCTTTGCTTCCGAAACCAGGGCGCCCTTGCGCAACTCGGACTCCGCAAGTTTTTCCTTCTCCTCAAGGCGCTGGCTCATTTCCTTAAGCAGTTCAGGATGCTCAAGAAGATAATCGGAAATGATGCTTTCCAGCTCGGTGCGCTGGGAAGGGTTGAATTCAGCGGCAAGCGATGGACCGGTCCAAAACAGGAGCGAAAACAAAAGTGAAAATATACCAGCGCGCATGCGGAACCTCATAATTTGCATTTTATTTGCCCGCAAAATTCGGGCAGGGTCAATGTCAGTTTTTCTTTGTGGCAAAG
>JANMKJ010000292.1:0-3389 GCA_031371945.1 Rhodobiaceae bacterium | reverse complement strand
GTGCCCATCGGCGCCAGTGTCAAGGCGCAAGGCGGCGATCCGTCCGCTGGTTCGCCTATGCCGCCTCCCCCGCCGGGGAAATCAGGCGGCATTACGATTACTCTCGGTTCGCCCGCCGCGCCCGCTGCCAAAGGGGGCGGCATCAATATTACTCTTGGCTCAAACACCAGCGACATCACCCTCCGTTATTTCAAGAAAGACGTTGATGTGAATCGCGTCAACCTGGTTTTTGAAGTAACGGAAGGTTCTGAAACCACCGTCAAAACAATCGGCTTCACCGGCAACGATGCCTTTAGCGACGGCGCCTTGCGCGCCGTGATTGGAACTCAGGAGCATAGCTGGTGGAACTTCTTCCAGAAGAACGACACCTACGATCCTGACCGGCTGGAATACGACAAGGAACTCCTGCGTCGTTACTATATCGCGCATGGTTATGCCGATTTCCAGGTTGTGTCGGCAGACGCACAGCTTTCGCCGGATGGTGAGCACTTCGTTATCAACTTCACCGTGGAAGAAGGGCCTCGCTATGTCATTTCGGATGTTGCCGTCGAAATCGGCAATACCAATCTTGACCCTGAGCGACTGAAGTCGGTCATCAAGACTGGCGTTGGCGACAGTTATAACGCCACGAAAGTTGACAAGACCGTTGAAAACTTGACGATTGAGGCAAGCAAGCAGGGCTTCGTATTTGCCAATGTTGAACCCAAAGTGGACCGGGATCCGGCCAGTGGTACCCTCAGCATCAACTATACCATCGCCGAGGGCCAGCGCGCCTATGTCGAACGCATCGATATTATTGGCAATACCAGGACCCTTGACGAAGTCATTCGCCGCGAACTTTTGATCTACGAAGGCGATGCTTTCAACCGTTCCCTCATCGAACGCGCC
Organism: Rhodobiaceae bacterium; assembly: GCA_031371945.1. Classification (GTDB taxonomy): domain Bacteria; phylum Pseudomonadota; class Alphaproteobacteria; order Rhizobiales; family Aestuariivirgaceae; genus Aestuariivirga. Next base: position 2,501 of record JANMKJ010000292.1, on the reverse strand, counting down.
CGCCGCAGGCTCACGCAACTCGACTTCTTTGACAAGGTGGAATTCCGCGAAGAGCAGGGATCTGCTGCCGACAAGATCAACTTGGTTGTTGAGGTGTCTGAGAAGTCCACCGGTAAAATCAGTTTCTCCATTGGCTATTCTTCAGTTGAGAAGGTCGTGGGATCCGTCGAACTGACAGAGCGCAATTTCTTGGGCAAGGGCCAGTATTTGCGGCTTAACACCAGCTTGAGTTTCAAGAAGCAGTCGCTCGATTTCAGCTTCACCGAGCCTTATTTCATGGGCATGCCAATTTCGGCGGGTATCGATCTCTTTGCCACGCGAACCGACAATACGGAGTTGTCATCCTTCAAGTCGGAACAGGTTGGTGGCGCATTGCGCACCGGCTTCCGCCTCGATGAATACTCCGATGTCGGCTTTAAGTATACGCTGGCCTACCGCAAGGTGAGTGGTGTTGATGCTGCAGTCGCATCGCCGACAGTCATTGACCAGCAGGGCGTGAACTGGAAGTCGGCAGTTGGTGCCACCTATACCTGGGATGATCTCGACGACTTAACCCGTCCGACAACCGGTATTCGGGCGCAGATTGAATCTGAATTGGCCGGCCTCGGCGGTGACACCTACTACGGCAGCGTGGATTTTCACGGCTACTATTTTGTTCCGCTGTACGAGGAAAAGGTTATCCTGAAGCTTGAAGGTAATGCGGGTCACATCGAAGCCTTCAACGGCAGGAACGTGCCCCTGCAGGATCGCTTTTACAAGGGCGCAGATTCGTTCCGTGGCTTTGCCCAGTCCGGCGTAGGCCCACGCCAGGTCAACAATGCCGGTGGTACGGATGCCATTGGCGCCACCAGCTATGCCATTGGTACAGTGGAATTGAACTTCCCTGTAGGCTTGCCGGATGCCTGGGGCATTGAAGGCGCTGCGTTCAGTGATTTTGGCACGGTGTTTGGTGCGGCGGAAAACTCAGTAAATACTCCCGGAGTGAATTGCACGGGCCCCAAAAATTGCACCGTATTCGACACCATGGCGTTCCGTGCATCGATCGGTGGCGGTATCATCTGGCAGTCGCCTTTCGGACCTCTGCGCTTCGAAGTGGCTTATCCGCTCATGAAGGCCAAGTATGATGACACCGAATGGTTCCGCTTCTCGGTTGGCACGCGCTTCTAGATTTTTCGATATCAACTGGTAAGATCATCGGACGGTTCAAAAGACCGTCCGAATTTTTGAGGGTGGCCCATGACCGAAGAAACGCCAAAGCAATTGGCCAGCGCCGATATCAATCGGATCATGGAGCTGTTGCCCCACCGCTATCCCTTCCTCCTGATCGACAGGATGATAGACATGGACGGCGAAACCTCCGGCATTGCCATCAAGAACGTGACCGTGAACGAACCCTTCTTTCAGGGCCATTTCCCGGTTCGTCCCGTCATGCCTGGCGTCCTGCTAGTAGAGGCCATGGCGCAAGGTGCTGGTGCCCTGGTTCTCAATCACCTGGGGAGCGAGAGTGCCGGCAAGTTGGTATACTTCATGTCGATTGACAAGGCGCGCTTCCGCAAGCCCGTAAGCCCCGGCGACCAGGTCAAATTCCACTTGAAACTCATGCAAAAGCGGCCACCCGTATGGAAATACTGGGTCGAGGCTTTTGTCGACGGCAAAAAAGTGGCCGAGGCCGAAATTGGCGCCATGCTGATGGGCTAGGCCCCGCTACTTGCCGCGCTTGGTGATGGACACATACTCGCGCTTTTCCGGGCCCTTGTAGAGCTGGCGTGGCCGGCCAATGCGCTGGCTTGGGTCCTCGATCATTTCCTTCCACTGGGAAATCCAGCCCACAGTGCGCGCCAGGGCAAACAACACAGTGAACATTGATGTGGGGAACCCCAACGCGCGCAGGATAATGCCTGAGTAGAAATCCACATTGGGATAGAGTTTGCGGTCGGTGAAATACGTGTCGCTCAGGGCAACCCGCTCAAGCTCACGCGCCACATCAAGCAGAGGATCATCCTTGATGCCGAGCTCGGCCAGAACCTCATGCGCTGTTTGCTGCATGATCTTGGCCCGGGGATCATAGTTCTTGTAAACCCGGTGACCAAAGCCCATCAGCCGGATGTTTGAGGTCTTGTCCTTCACCCTCTCGATAAACGCCGGAATCCTGTCGACGGTGCCTATTTCGCCAAGCATGTTGAGGGCCGCCTCATTGGCACCCCCGTGGGCGGGTCCCCACAGGCAGGCAATGCCTGCCGCAATGCAAGCAAAGGGATTGGCACCCGACGAGCCCGCCAGTCGCACAGTTGACGTGGAGGCATTCTGCTCATGGTCGGCATGCAGGATGAAAATCCGGTCCATGGCGCGGGCGAGGATCGGGTTCACCTTGTATTCCTCGCAGGGCACGGCAAAGCACATGTGCAGGAAGTTCGCCGCATAGCTCAATTCATTGCGCGGATAAACGAACGGCTGGCCAATGCGATACTTGTAGGCCATGGCCGCAATCGTTGGCAGCTTGG
>JANMKJ010000258.1:0-5618 GCA_031371945.1 Rhodobiaceae bacterium | reverse complement strand
CCTCCAGGAGGTCTAGACAATTGGCATGGTGGGTGGATCCTGCAACGAAGTGCGGCTGTCTTACCTGGTCATGAAGTATTTGCAGGGCAAGGGCTATAAGGTCATTCCGGTCAACCCCGGGTTGGCAGGACAAACACTTCTGGGCGAGATGGTTTATGCATCGCTCAAAGACATCCCCAAAACAATCGACATGGTTGATATATTCCGGAATTCAGACGCGGCGGGGTCAATCGTTGACGAGGCGCTCGCGCTTAACATCAAGCCCAAGGTCATTTGGATGCAACTCAGTGTACGCAATGACGACGCCGCCAGCCGTGCCGAAGCGCAGGACATCAAAGTGGTCATGAATCGTTGTCCGAAGATGGAATACGGCAAACTTTCGGGGTGAATGGGCGTGGGTGGGAGGCAATTCCGGCATAATTTCGTCACGCAAGCAGCACATGCATGAGAGCGGTAAAATGCAAAGCTTGGGACTTGGCGCAAAACCAATCAGGGGATAGGCTAACTTCAACACAGGAGAAGAACATGACTGATAGAACACCTGGATTTGACACTTTGGCCATTCATGCTGGTGCAGCCCCCGATCCAGCGACGGGTGCGCGCGTCACACCGATCTACCAGACCACTGCTTTCGTGTTCGAAGATGTAAAGCACGCTTCCGACCTTTTTGCACTCAAGGCCTTTGGCAACATTTACACGCGCATCATGAACCCAACGCAGGCGGTACTTGAAGCAAAGGTTGCTGCACTCGAAGGTGGGACAGCTGCACTGGCGGTCGCATCAGGTCATGCAGCGCAGGCTCTCGTGTTCCACACCATCATGCAACCCGGCGACGAGTTTGTGGCCGTGCGCCAGCTCTATGGCGGATCCATCAACCAGTTCAGCCATTCGTTCAAGTCATTCGGCTGGCATGTGGTCTGGGCTGATGCGGAAGATGTGAATTCCATTGAAAAGGCCTTGTCGCCGAAGACCAAGGCCATCTTCATTGAATCCATCGCCAACCCCGGCGGACGCATTACCGACATTGCCGCTGTATCCAAGATCGCCAAGAATGCAGGTGTCCCATTGATTGTGGATAATACATTGGCCACCCCCTACCTTTGCAAACCGATCGAGCATGGCGCCAATATCGTCGTCCATTCGCTCACAAAATTCATGGGTGGGCATGGCAACTCCATGGGTGGAGCCATCGTTGATGGTGGCAATTTTGATTGGGGAAAAAGCGGGCGCTATCCGCTGCTTTCCGAACCCAACGAGAGCTATCATGGCATGAAATTCTATGAAACCTTTGGCGGCATCGCATTCGCCATTGCCTGCCGGGTCTTGGGACTTCGCGATCTCGGGCCCTCGATTTCACCGCAGAATGCCTTTTACATTCTCACCGGCATGGAAACCCTGGGGCTGCGCATGCAACGTCATTGCGACAACGCATTGAAAGTGGCGGAATGGCTTGCGCAACACCCGAAAGTGGCGTGGGTAAACTATGCTGGCCTTCCCGGTGATGCGCATAACGCCCTGCAAAAGAAGTATGCGCCTCGAGGTGCCGGCGCGGTTTTCACATTTGGGCTGAAGGGCGGTTACGAGGCCGGTGTTAAGGTCGTGTCCTCGGTGAAGCTACTCTCACATTTGGCTAACGTTGGTGATACGCGATCTCTCATCATCCACCCCGCATCTACGACCCATAGCCAGCTCACACCTGAGCAACTGAAGAAAGCGGGGGCCACACCTGATGTGGTTCGGCTTTCCATAGGCATCGAGGACGTGGAGGATATTATCGCGGACCTAGAGCAGGCAATCGGGTGACCAGCCGGCTGTGCAAGTTCCAGACGGCAAATGCCAGCACGATAATGGCACCGGCCTGATGAGCGAGTGCGGCTGAGAATGGCACGTGCATGATGAGTGTCAGAATACCGACACAGGCCTGGGAAAATACAACGTAGACCAGTACCATGCTTGGCAGTGAGAAGCACCGCCAGGCGTGGTTGAGGCTGGCGAGAAGAAGCACATAAGCCGTCATGCGATGGGTAAACTGTACTGTCAGCGCGTTCTCGAAAAAATTCTTCCATACAGGTTGCATGCTGAGAAGGCCGTCTGGAATCCATTTCCCGTCCATCTTTGGCCAGGTCTGGTAGCCTTGCCCCGCATCAAGGCCTGCTACGAAGCCACCTGCCGCAATCTGGAAAAGAACGAGCACCACAAGTAGCAACGCAAACCAGTCGTTGAAATCCTGGGGAGATTCGCGCCTTTTTCCAACACCGCTCGCGACCCACAGAATTGCAGCAAAGATAAACGCCGCAAGGGTAAGGTGGGCTGCCAGACGGTATTGGCTCACGTCAACCCGGTCAATCAGCCCGGATGAGACCATGTACCAACCCAAAGCTCCCTGAGCAGCACCGAGGAGCAACAGTACCAGCAATTGCAGAAACAGCTTTGCATCCAGCTTGCGCGCAATGGCGAAGTAAAGAAATGGGAGTGCAAATGCTACACCGATAAATCGCGTCAAAAACCTGTGGGCCCATTCCCACCAATAAATGTACTTGAACTGTTCAAGCGTCATTTGTGAGTTCAGCACTTTGAATTGGGGGATGAGCTGGTATTTTTGAAAGGCGCCCAGCCATTCGGCTTCGTTCAGCGGTGGGATTACGCCCAGCAAAGGGCGCCATTCAGTGATGGACAGACCGCTGTTTGTCAGTCGCGTGGCACCGCCAACGATGACTGCGCAAAACACCAAAAACGCAACGAAGTAGAGCCATATGCGCATCTGTGAAAACGAATTCTGCTCGCGTTTAGCCATTGCCCTCAATACTTGACTTTGGGCGGCGTTTCAAGCGAGGTGGCGTCGCATGCGACGGTGCGGTCGCTTCATGATAGCGACTGGATGCGCTAGGTAATGGCGATGAAAGTCAGACAGCGCAAACTAATAGGCATTTTTTCAACGATCATTTTCCTGGTTGCCTACAGCCTCGTTGCCATGGCCATTGGGGGCCAGTTCATTGTTGGCCGCGGCGTTCTTGTGGAACTGTTTGGCTTCATCATTCTCGGCGCTGGCTGGCTGCCCATTGTCATGTTTCTGGTGCGCTGGATGTCGCGGCCTGACGTCTGACATCAGGCAACATTGAGTTGCTTGAAACCATTCCAGATGGCGAATGCCGAACCCGATAGCAGGACATCGACGTAGCGCAGCTTCTGGAACTCACCAGAGAGCGAAAGTCGTGGCAAGGCTGTGAGATGGTCGGCATGGCCGGAGAACACAAGCCCTTTGCGGGTGGTCACGGCCGCCTCGTAGCCCGCCACCGCCGTCAATTTGAAATCACGTGGGCCAGCCGACAGTGCATCACCGTAGGGATAGGCAAAATATTTGGGACGAACTCCCAATTCCCGGGCAAGGCGACGGCCGGATTCAACGATCTGTTCCATTGCTTCTACTTCATCGAGTTGGGCCACCGCGTAATGATTGATGGTGTGGGCGCCAATTGTGCAGAGCGGGTCTTTGGCGATTTCCCGGAGCTCGCCCCATGTCATGGCTTCTGCCTGGCAAATGGCACCTAGGTCCACCCGATTGGCATCACAGAACTGCTTGATCCACAGACGCTGCTGCTTCTGCTCGAGTTGTCGGACGGGCCAGTAGAGCTGCTGCCACGCCACCTGCTTTTGCATGTCACTCACGGTCTTGAAGTGCAGTTTCGAGGACTGGATCTCCGCGTCGACTTGCGTGTTACCGGCAATCACAGCTTCAAGTCCGCGCCACCATAGTTCGCATGTTCCATCTTGAATGGCAGGACTTGCGAAGATGGTGAACGGGCAATTGTGCTTGCGGAAAACCGGCCGCGCATGAACGAGATTGTCGCGGTAGGCATCATCAAGGGTAAAGACCGCGAAAGGCCTCTCCTGGGTGGAGTTTTCAGTCACACGGCGAACTGCTTCCGCCATATCAACGAGGTCATACCCCCGCTCTTTTACCAACGAGATTACCGAATCCAGAAACTCAGGCGTGACCTCAAGTCCTGCATTTGGGGCAAAGCCTGATTGCATGCCACCACCGGGCCGCACGTGGTGGAGCATGAAAATTGCACCGAGTCCCCCAAAAATGGGCCTGAGCACCTGAGATGCCCCGGAATAATACAGCATGTCGAGGCTGGTTTTAAGAATTGAGGACTTTGCCATGGGTTTCCCGACCGCACTGAATGAGACGTCGCAATTACTGAGCTGAGTTTATCAACAATGTATTTCCAACCGCTTGATTGCATAACTTGAACCAATTTGATGCCATAGAGACTTTTTCTGGGAGCCGGCCGTATGGATTTGGCCCGGACAAGCATTTTGTATTGGGATCCGACCCGGAGTTAACAATCTCCATTCACAATGACATTGGTGATCTGTCTCAAATTTGGCTTAAGTTTCAATTACATGCGGCCACTACTTTGCAACAGACGTTTCAGTGGTGCAATGCCTGGCAGCACTCCGTAGCGCAGGAAAAGGGCACCAAACCAAGAATTGTTATGGCGCGCGAGACCTCGGGAAAGATCGCTTTCATCTTGCCGTTGCAACTTCGCACATCATTAGGCCTGACAATTCTTGAATGGCATAGTTACCCCAGCGTTAACTATGGCTACGGTCTGTTTGACCGGGATTTCCTGAAAGGTGCCCACCTGTGGTTCGCCAGAGAGTTTGACCGGATCCTGGATGCTCTACACCCGTTCGATGTTCTGTCACTCCTCGACCTGCCCGTGGATATGTTTGGCCACGCCCATCCTCTTCAACACTTCACCAATCTCAAATCTGCAAATCGCGGCTACGCCATGGAACTGCTAGCAGACTACGAAGCGCTGTATGGGACCAAACGTTCGTTGGCTACACGAAAATCGCAACGCAAGCGCGATGCGAAGCTTGCGGGCTTAGGCCAAATAAGTTTTGGACTTCCCGCCAATCGCGAGGAGGCCCACCGCATCCTTGATGACATGTTTTCTTACCAGGCGCAGCGCCTGGCACAATCTGGCGTGCATGGAGTGTTCAGTACGATTGAACGGGAATTTTTCCACCTTCTCGTAGACGAAACCAACGGAAGGGATCCATTCCTGCTGCCTTACAGGTTGAAATGCGGCAATGACACATTGTCAGTGATGTTGGGGGGAACGGTGAGCCAGACGTTCTGGCCATTCATCACCTCTATCAGTCCCGGTTATGCGCAGAAGCATTCGCCAGGAGATTATGTGCTGCGACACGTAATTGAAGCCTGTTGCAAGCTTGGACTGAAGACATTCGACTTCGGCTCAGGTGACAGCGGCTACAAACAGCAATGGGCAACGGAAATCATTGATCTCAAGATGGTTCTTAAGGCGCGCAGTTTGCGTGGGTTGCTGTGGGTTGTTGTTGCCGCCACAAGAATTCAGGTCAAACGGTTTATAAAGCAGAGCCCACTGGTGCATTCCCTGGTGCGCTTTGCCAGGCGGTTGGTCGCTGGACGTAAAGCCTGTCCACCACCTGCCGACTAGGCGGTAGCAGCATATCTTGGGGCATTTTCTTGCCAAGGTTCAAGTCTGAGCAATTGGATCTTGATCCTGCCATTCATAGAAAGGGCATGGGCCGCCTTGCCTGCCTCGGCCAACCGATATGCAGGA
>JANMKJ010000236.1:0-5085 GCA_031371945.1 Rhodobiaceae bacterium | reverse complement strand
CCGGGAGCTCATCGCCAATGGCATTTCAAAGACGGCGGTGCGCTATGGCAAATCAATAGAAACGTGTATTGCGGCCATCAGGCACGGCCATGAAATTGACCAAGAGCCAGAATAACGACAGGAAAAACCAAGGAGCTTTCTGAATGTTCACGACAAAATCATTGCGCGCCATGTTTTTTGCAGGTGCCGCCGTGCTGATTGCACCCGGTGTTTCCGAGGCCGCGTCTTGCGGCAACACAGGCCAGGGCTTTGATGGATTCATGAAGGCTTTTCGCAAAGAGGCGGCAGCCCAGGGCATTGGTGCTGAAGCACTCGCAGCACTCAATGGTATAAAGTATGACACCAGTGTCATCAAGAAAGACCGGGCGCAGAATGTTTTCTCGCAGAGCTTCCTGCAATTTTCCGGCCGCATGGTGACGGACTACCGCATCAAACATGGTGCCGAACTCATCCAAAAGCACAAATCCACCTTCTCGGCCGTTGAAAAGCAATTTGGTGTGCCAGCTCCCGTCATCGTTGCCTTCTGGGCCCTGGAAACCGATTTTGGCGCCAATATCGGAGACATGCCGACCATACAATCGCTCGCCACCCTGTCCTGGGATTGCAGACGGCCGGAAAAATTCCGCCCGCAGCTGATGGCGGCCCTGGAGCTTGTGCAACGGGGGGACCTGCAGCCTGAGGAAATGCGCGGTGCCTGGGCCGGCGAAATTGGCCAAACGCAATTTCTGCCTTACGACTACAATGAAAGTGCTGTCGACTTTGATGGCGATGGCAAGCGCGACTTGCGCAATTCCATTCCAGACGTGATTGCCTCTTCCGCCAACCTGTTGCGCAAGCATGGTTGGCAACCGGGCCAGCCGTGGATGCAGGAGGTGCGGGTGCCCGGCGAATTGCCCTGGGAAGAGGCCGACATTGCCATCCAGCATCCACGCGCCCAATGGGCCAAATGGGGTGTGAAGGCGGCCGGTGGAAAGCCATTGAAGGCGGATAAATTCCCGGCCTCACTGCTGTTGCCCATGGGCAAGGATGGTCCGGCATTCTTGGTGTTCGAGAATTTTACCACAGCCTATCTCAAGTGGAATGAGTCACTGGTTTACTCAACAACCGCATCCTATCTTGCCACGCGCATTGCTGGCGCACCCCGGGTGGGTACGGGCAATGCTGAAGTCACACCGCTCACCTATAACCAGGTGGTGGAATTGCAGAAGCTTCTGGCGGGCCTCGGCTATGACGTTGGCAAGTTCGATGGCAAAATTGGCAAGGGCACGCGCCAGGCGGTGAAGGAACAACAGGTCAAATTGGGGCTTCCGGCAGATTCCTATCCTACCCTTGAACTGCTGCAAAAGCTGGGTGGCTGATCACTCGTGGCGCAGCGCTTCGATGGGGTCGAGGCGGGCGGCGCGACGGGCGGGGAAATAGCCGAACACCACACCGATCAGGGCTGAAAACACGAAGGCGAGAAGGACGACGCCGGGGTTGAGGGCAAAGGGTATGCCCATGGCGTAGGCGGCGGCTCCGGCAATTGACAGCCCCACCGCAATGCCAATCACGCCACCCAATGCGGCAAGGACGATTGATTCCACCAGGAATTGGGTCATCACCTGTTTCTCGAGGGCGCCAATGGCCAGTCGGATGCCGATTTCGCGGGTGCGCTCTGTGACAGACACCAGCATGATGTTCATGATGCCGATGCCGCCCACCAGCAGGCTTACGGCTGCCATGGCGCTCAACATGCCGGTCATCAGGGTGGTGGTCGACGTGAGGGTGCTGACGATCTGCGTCATGTCACGCACGGAGAAATCGTTTTCTTCGTCAGGCGGGATGCGGCGCTGTTCGCGCAAGATGTCCTCGGCGGCGGCCTGGACTGTTGGGATGTCGCTCGCCGTATTGGCGGAAATGTTGATGGTGGAAATGCGCTGATTGCCTGCGATGCGACGCTGGAAGGTACGCAACGGCAGGAACACGACATTGTCCTGGTCCGTCCCGAAGGCCGACTGACCCTTGCTTTCGACAATGCCTATGACCTCGCAGGACATCTTGCCCAGCCGCATGCGTTGACCGAGGGGATTGGCTTGCCCGAACAACACGGATTTAATCGTCTGGCCAATGACGCAAACGGAACTTGCCGAACGGATATCGCCTTCGGTGAAAGGCCTGCCTTCAGAAATTGTCCAATCCTGAACCGTGAAGAAATCAGAATCAGTGCCAGTCACACTGGCATCGGTGTTGCCCGCACCATAGACCAGCTTCACTGACTTGCTGGATGATGGCGAAAGCGCACGAACGCCCACGAGATTGTCACGCAAGGCCGCAACATCGCGCTCGGTGAAACTGCGCACTTCACCGCCGCCGCCGGGCCCAAAGGTTTCCCGGCCGGGCCGTGCGACCAGCATGTTGCTGCCCAGCTTGGACAGATCGGCGGTTACCTTCTGGGTGGTGCCGTTGCCGATGGTTACCATGGCGATTACCGCACCCACACCGATCACAATGCCGAGCAACGTGAGGATCGAGCGCAGCACATTGCGCCGCACCGACTGGTTGGCAAGCTTGATGGCTTCCCACAACATCAGGCGGCCACCTTCATCACGTCGCTTTCAATGCGGCCATCGACAAAGCGAACGGTTCGATTGGCGAACAGCGCCATGTCTGGTTCGTGCGTGACCATGATCACTGTCAGGCCCCGGGTCTGATTAAGTCCGGACAGCAGTTCCATGATTTCATGGCTGCGGGCGGTATCAAGATTTCCTGTGGGCTCGTCAGCCAGCAATACCAATGGATCGTTTACGATGGCCCTGGCAATGGCGACGCGCTGTTGCTGGCCACCGGACAGCTCAGAAGGTGTATGACTCTCACGACCCTTGAGGCCGACCAGATGCAAGGCCTCGACAGCGCGCTCGCGCCGCTCGCGCTTTGCAGTGCCTCGGTAGATCAACGGCAGTTCCACATTCTCAATGGCCGTGGTGCGGCTCAAAAGATTGTAGCCCTGAAATACGAAGCCGAGAAAATTCCGGCGCAGCAGGGCGCGGCCATCGCGGGACAGCTTGGTCACGTCAACATTGTTGAACAGAAACCTTCCTTGGGTGGGGGAATCGAGGCAGCCCAGAATATTCATGGTGGTGGATTTTCCGGATCCGGACGGGCCCATGATGGCCACGAACTCTCCGCGCGAAATGTCGAGGTCCACCGACTGCAAGGCGCGCACCATGCCGCCGCCTTCACCATAGGTCTTGGTTACTTTCTCAAAAGCCAGGAGCGCTGTCACTTGCGGCTGCCTGTCTTCGAAGAAATAATCAGCGGCGTATCTTCTGCGAGTTCGCCTTTGATGATTTCCGTCATCTTGCCATCTGTTGCACCGGTGGTAACGGCAAGCGACTGGGGCACGTCGTTCTTCAACGTCCAAATAGTGCGCTCACCATTTACAACGGGTTTTTTAGCGCCATCCCCATTTCGCGGCATGCGCGGCATGAACATGCGGGTCAGGCTGAAGCTCTCCTGCCTTTGCGCAACTGGCGGTGAATAGCGCAACGCCGCATTGGGAACCAGCAGCGCGTTGGTAACGTTCTGCACCGTGATCTGGGCCGTGGCGGTCATGCCGGGGCGCAATGAAAGATCCGAATTGTTGACGCTGAGGATGGCCTTATAGGTGACCACCCCATCGGTCGTTTCAGGTGAGAATTCGATGGTCTCAATGCGGGCCGGAAAGCTGCGACCGGTGAACGCATCAACGGTAAAGGTGGCGGCCTGGCCCACCTTCACGGCGCCGATATCGGCTTCGTCAATATTGGCTTCGAGCTGCATGTGTTTCAGATCTTCGGCCAGCGTAAACAATATGGGGGCCTGCAGCGACGATGCCACGGTTTGCCCGGGCTCAATGGCCCGCTTCAGAACGATGCCGTCAACCGGAGACAGTATCTTCGACTTATCGATATCCAGCTGCTTCAGTTCCAGGTTGGCATTGGCGATGGAGATGTCGGCTTCTGCACTGGTGATTGCAGCTTCCGCCCGGGCTTGGGAAGCTTTGGCTGTCTCATAATCCTGGCTCACGCTCAGTCCTTTTTTCACCAGGGTTTCCTGGCGGGTGAGGGTAAGGTTGCTGGCCTGCAATGTCGCCTGCGCATCAATCAGCTTGGCCTTGGCACCTTCAACGCTGGCTTCGAGGCTGCGCAGCTGGGCGGCAAACCGTTCGGTATCGAGCTCGGCCAGAACATCGCCCTTTTTGATGAGGCTGTTGTTGTCGACATTCACACTGCGCACCACGCCGGACATTTCACTCGACACATCTGTCTGCGTCGTGGGTTCAATGGTGCCGGTCGCAGTGACCGAAACGATGAGGCTGGCACGCTTTGACAGTGCCGTTTCATAGGTGATCTTGGCACCTGCCGCTTGCGATGATTGATACCACCAGAATGCTGCCCCGATGAGGCCCACACATACTGTCAGCCAAGCCAGACGCGAGACCCAGCGCCGAGCCTTGGCACCACGCCCCATGCCCAATATTTCTTCTATTTCCTGCTGGTCTGGCAAATTCTGGATGTTCATGGAGCGCTGCGCCGTTTCGAGTTAAACCCTATATAGGCTCAAGACGGCTGACTTCCAGCTTTCCGTTGCTCACGCCGCCTGTTTTCGGGGTGCAGCGGTGTAGTTCCGCAACATTACAAACAGGCAAGGCACGAGCCCTGCCAGCAACACGATCACTGCCGGTCTCAGTCCGAATGAAAACAGGAGATTTGCTTTGGCAATGCGGATGGGATCAACGCCGGTGGCAAGTCCGTACCAGGCAAATTCGGTCAGTGCCGTGAGCAGGCTGGCAAGGACTGCACTGGCAGCTAAAATCGCCGGTGACAGGGCCACCCGCCGATTGATGAAGATGCGGTAAACCATGAACAGGATGAACAGACCCGCCATCAATGTTGCGGGACTTACGTCTATTTTCGACTGGATGAAGTAATGCACCAGTCCCAGCAGTGCGATGCCGTAGACCAGTTGATGGATTTGTTTCCAGCGCTTGCCGAGCTTGCGGATAACGCCATCGAATGAGGTAGCGGCCAGCAGGCTCAGTCCAAGCAAAGCTACAAAGCCAATCGT
>JANMKJ010000210.1:0-1524 GCA_031371945.1 Rhodobiaceae bacterium | reverse complement strand
CTGGTCGAACGTCTGGTTCGCGAGGAAATTGAAAGGGTTGCGCGCAGAGGGCGTTAAAATTAACCTATTGGCGTTAAGAAAAGCTCTGGAATCAAGGGGGGGGAGGTATGACATGACTGACGACAACAAACGTAATGCGGCGCGGCGCAAGGTCTTGAAGACTGCAAAAATCATTTCGCTCGACAAGAAGACCGTCCTCACATGCACGATACGCGACCTTTCTGAAACCGGGGCCAAGCTGGCTGTGGAGATCTCGTCGGCCATTCCCAACGAATTCTCGTTTTACCAATTGTCCGACCATACGGTGCGCGAAGCCAAGGTGGCCTGGCGTAAGGCTGGTCAAATCGGCGTGCACTTCACCGGTCCTGCAGGCAAGGCGCCATCCTCCTTCAAGCTGGCCGTTACGGAGTAGCGGCGACCTATTCCACACGTTGCAAACTGGGGCCGGGTGGTGTTTATAGCGCCAATCCCTGGCTATTGAAGAAAACCCCACATGCTTGAAAAGACCTTTATCCCTTCGGAAATGGAAACCCGCCTCTATGATGCGTGGGAAGAGAAGGGCTTTTTCAAGCCGGGCCGCAAACCCAAGGCCAAGCCCTTCACCATCGTCATTCCGCCTCCCAATGTAACGGGCTCGCTGCATATGGGGCACGCACTGAACAATACCATCCAGGACATTCTCTGCCGCTTTGAGCGCATGCGCGGCCGCGATGTGCTGTGGCAACCGGGCACGGACCATGCGGGCATTGCCACGCAGATGGTGGTTGAACGCCTGTTGATGAAGGAGAACAAGACGGACCGCCGCGCCATGGGTCGCGAAGCCTTTCTCAAGCGGGTGTGGCAGTGGAAGGAAGAATCCGGTGGAATCATCACCAAGCAACTGCGCCGACTGGGTGCGTCATGTGACTGGTCGCGCGAACGCTTTACCATGGATGAGGGCCTGTCAGCGGCGGTGCGCAAGGTGTTTGTGCAACTCTACAAGGAAAAGCTGATCTACAAGGACAAGCGCCTGGTCAACTGGGATCCCAAGTTGCTGACCGCCATTTCGGATCTGGAAGTGGTGCAGAAGGAAGTGAAGGGTTTCCTGTGGTACATCAAGTATCCGGTGGTGGATGGCGCCCCAGGCGAAGAGATCATCGTGGCGACCACCCGGCCCGAAACCATGCTGGGAGATACGGCAGTTGCGGTTCATCCTGAAAATGAAAAACTCAAACACCTCATTGGCAAACACGTGAGCCTGCCGCTGGTTGGCCGCATCATTCCGATTGTGGGCGATGATTATGCGGACCCTGAAAAGGGAACCGGTGCGGTCAAGATTACGCCAGCCCATGACTTCAACGACTTTGAAGTGGGCAAGCGCCACAACCTGCCGCAGATCAATATTTTCGACCAGTTCGGCAAACTCGATTTGCGGGGACCGGACTTCGTTGCAGGTGTTCCGTATTCGGATCGTTTGACCGTAACTCTCGGGCTGCACGGCATGGACCGTTTCGAAGCCCGCAAGGTGATTGTCGCCAAGCTTGA
>JANMKJ010000209.1:0-5375 GCA_031371945.1 Rhodobiaceae bacterium | reverse complement strand
TGACGCGATTGCGTCGGCGGTTGAAGTGATCTTCAGCGACTTGCCGTTGAGCTTTACGGTTCCTGCCGTTGCCGGGCTGACACCAAACAGCGCTTGCATGGTTTCAGAACGCCCTGCTCCCACGAGACCGTAAAATCCCAGTATTTCTCCCTTGTGCAGTGTGAACGACACGTCGGCAAATTCCGTTGGATTGCCCAAGCCTTCAACTTGTAAAACCGGTTCACCGATCGTAACCGCGCGTTTTGGGAATATCTGATCGATTGACCGTCCCACCATGAGTTTCACCAGTTTGGGGCTATCAACTTCAGATATGAGGCCTTCGCCCACGTGCTCACCATCGCGCAGGCATACCCAACGGTCCGCCACACGGAAAATTTCGTCAAACTTGTGGGAAATGAAGAGAATGGCGCGACCCTCTGCCTTGAGTTGCGCCACAATGCGGAAAAGATCACTGATTTCGCGGGCCGACAATGCAGACGTCGGTTCATCCATGATCACAATGCGCGAGTCGTGAGAAAGTGCGCGGGCAATTTCGACCAGGTGTTTTTGTGCTACTCCCAATCGCTTCAAGAGAACGTCCGCACCAAAATCCGCATCCACGCTTTTCAAAAGCGCTGCTGCCCGGGTGTTCACCGCTTGCCAATCAATGCGTTTTCCTGAACGCAGCGGCATGTGGCCCATGAATATATTTTCAGCAACGGTGAGGTCATCGAACATGACCGTTTCCTGATGAATGGCAGAAACGCCCGATGCCCAGGCATCACGTGGGCTGAGAAAGGACTGCAGTTTCCCTGAAATGCGCAAGGCTCCGGAATCAGGTTTGTAAATTCCCGTGAGGATTTTCACGATTGTGGATTTGCCTGCGCCGTTTTCGCCCAGAAGTGCTGTCACCTGCCCCGGATAGAGAGACATGTGAACGTCGTTCAATGCCCGTACACCAGGAAACTGCTTGGTGACGTGATCAAGTTGAAGAATGGGTTCATCCACGGGCGCTGCCTCAAAAAAAAGGCCCGTCCCGGAGGAGGACGGGCCATCTTCTACGTGTAGTCTTAGAATATTTTCGAGAACTGTTCGATATTTGATTTATCGAACGTGAAGGGGTCGGCCATGGCAGCGTCATTTCCGTCACCGACGGAAATTTCACCCATGCGACCGGCGTTGATCTTGGTGCCCGCAAGTCCTGTGGCCTCGCCGCGTACCAGGCGGCCTGCGATCATCGTTGCCGAGTAACCCAAGTCGATCGGGTTCCAAATGGCAAATGTATCGGTTGAGCCTGCAAGCACGGCGCCCTTCATTTCGGAAGGTAGGCCCAATCCGGTGACAAACACTTTGCCAACGAGACCCTTGTCTTCAACGGCCTTGGCTGCTGCAACGATGCCAACAGACGTTGGAGCGATGATGCCCTTTAGATTGGGGAATGCCTTGAGCAGGCCTTCGGTCTCACGGTAGCTCTTGTCGGCAACGTCGTCGCCATAGACCGTCGATACCAATGTCATCTTGGCATATTCAGGCTTGGCCCATTCCTTCTTCATTTCCTCAATCCAGATGTTCTGGTTTGTCGCCTGGGCAGTGGCGGAAAGAATTGCCACTTCACCTTCATTTTTCAGGGTCTTGGCCATCATCTGTACGCATTTTGAACCGATCAACGCGTTGTTGGAGGGGTTGAGATGCATGATACGGCCCTCGGTAGCGATACCGGAATCGAACGAGATAACCTTGATGCCGCGATCCATCGCTTTCTTGCAAACTGGTACCAAAGCGTTGGTATCGTTGGCAGAAATCACGATAGCGTCGACTTTCTGGGCAACAAGGGCGTCAATAACGGCGATCTGTTCTTCAGCAGTTGTCTTGGTGGGACCGGTGTAAATGAATTCACAATCACCGAGTTCCTTGGCTGCTTCCTGTCCACCATCGCGGCAGGCATCGAAGAAGCCGATGCCCAAGGCCTTCACCACCATCGCAATGCGGATAGGTGCTGCGAAGGCCGGTGTTGCAAAAGCTCCGGCGAGTGCGGTGCCGGCAAGGATCTGTAGGGTTTGTCTGCGTGTTGTATTCATAGAGTAGTCCTCCCATTAAGAAATGAATGGCTTTTTGCCATCTGGTTTAGTTTACGTTTTCCTTCAGCCTAGGCAGCTGACGAAATGCTTGCGACGTCGTCGCGAACAACTACAACAGTCACGCCAGCACGGCGAACCGTGTCCAGAATATGCTCAGGCGCGTTGGTGTCGGTAATGAGTGTGTGAACCCGCGTTAGTGGGCAAACTGCCATGCTGCCTCGGGTTTCAAATTTCGATGAATCAGCCAGCACAATCAGCTTGTCGGCGCGGCCCAGAAGTTTAGCCTCGGCCCGCGCAATGAGTGGATCTCCTTCGATCACACCCAGGGGACCGAAAGAATAGCAACTCATGAACATCTTGGAGGCGGTGTAATGCTGCGTGGCGTCACCATCAAAAGGCGACAGCACTATGCCCTGCTCACGATAGATTTCACCGCCCGGCATCATGATGCGGTTTTCGCTGCGCGCCACAAGCGCTTCAGCGATGGGAAACGAATTGGTCAGTACCTGCATTTTATGGCCGCGCAAGAAGTCCACCATCTGGAACGTTGTGGTACCCGCATTGATGATTATGGAATCATTGAACTCACACATTGCGGCGGCGGCGTGTCCAATGGCCCGCTTGCTGTTGACGTTCAGGGTCTGGCTCACTTCGAAAGCCCGCGTTGCGAGATGTGGCCGATCCTCAAACGTAAGCGCTTCAACGCCCCCATGAACACGGCGAATTTGGCCCATCTCTTCAAGCTTTGCCAAATCACGGCGCAGCGTTGCGGGTGAAGCACTGGTCCGCTCAATCAGCTCACGGACAGTCACGACGGCGCGGCCCTGTACTGAACTTAAAATAGTTTGCCAGCGTTCCCGTTCGTGCATCCATTCCTCCGATTTGATCAAATGTAATCATTAACAATCACGATCGTCAATAGATACCGCATTGCAAAACGTCATTGCGCTGCAACAAGTTCTTTTATGATTGACCATGAGCGAAGTTGATCATACGCTGGCCTAAACGCAACCAGGTAAAACTCCATGACATCCTCAATCTTGATCCCTTCCCTATGGGATAACGCCTACGCATCAAAGCTCGATGAACCCGGCCTCTTGCTGTATCGCTCAAATCTCCTTGGCAGTGACCTGCGAATTACGAATTTTGGTGGTGGCAATACCTCCGCCAAGGTTGAAATGACTGATCCGCTAACCAAGCAAAAGGTGCAGGTGCTTTGGGTCAAGGGATCGGGTGGTGATATTGCGTCGATGAAACTTGATGGCTTCGCCACACTCTACATGGACAAACTGCTGGCGTTGAAGGGCCTCTACAGGGACCTGAGCCAAGAGGACGAAATGGTCCACAATCTCAATCACTGCACGTTCAATCTCAATTCGCGTGCTGCTTCTATCGATACCTGCCTGCATGGTTATGTTCCGCAGGCACACGTTGATCATGTGCATTCCGACGCGGTCATTGCCATTGCTGCGTCGAAGGATTCCGAAAAGCTGACGAAAGAAATCTATGGTTCCGAAATGGGCTATCTGCCGTGGCAGCGCCCCGGCATTGACCTTGGCATCAAGCTTGGGGACATGGCAACGGCCCATCCTGAGTATGTTGGCGTGGTGCTGGGAAGCCACGGATTGTTCACATGGGGAAAGACAGCGAAGGAATGTTACGATACGACACTGCGCATCATCAACAAGACCGCCACGTGGCTGGAAGCCAATGCCAAGAAGCCCGCATTCGGCGGTGAAGTTTCAACGTCGTTAGATGCTGTGGATCGCAGTGCGGTGTCTCTGGGACTGATGCCTGAAATCCGCGGGCGCATATCCAAAGATGAAATGAAAGTCGGCCACTTTACCGACGCGCCGGAAGTACTGGAATTTGTAAACAGCAAAATGCTGGGCAAGTTGGCGCCACTGGGCACCTCCTGTCCCGACCATTTCCTGCGCACCAAGATCCGTCCCGTCATAGTTCCCGATGACGCAGATGGCGTTGTGCTGGACAAACTGATTGCAGACTACCGCGCCGATTATGCGGCCTACTATGACCGCTGCAAGCATGCGAATTCGCCCCAGATGCGCGATCCGAACGCGGTGATTTACCTCGTACCCAAGGTTGGCATGCTATCCTTTGCAAAGGACAAGGCAACGGCGCGTATTGCTGCTGAGTTCTATGTGAACGCCATCAACGTGATGCGCGGTGCATCTGGGGTGTCGTCATATGTGGGGCTGCCCGAGCAGGAAGCCTTCAATATTGAGTACTGGTTGCTTGAAGAAGCAAAACTCCAGCGTATGCCGAAGGCCAAGAGCCTGGCGGGGCGCGTGGCATTTATCACGGGGGGGGCGGGTGGAATTGGTACAGCCACAGCCACGCGTTTTCTTGCCGAAGGTGCATGCGTAGCACTTGCCGACATTGACCAGGCTTCGCTGGATTCAACCGTTGCTGCACTTTCAAAATCTTTTGGCAAGGACAGTGTTCGTGGATTCCTCATGGATGTGACGCGTGAGGAACAGGTGATCAAAGCCATGGACGACGCCGTTAAAGCCTTTGGTGGCATGGACATTGTCGTGAACAATGCCGGTATTACGCTTGCTGCCAATGTGGAAGATACGACTCTTGATCTGTGGAACAAGAACATGTCGATCATGGCGACGGGCTATTTCCTGGTGGGGCGCGAGGGCTACCGCCTGATGAAGCGACAGGCACTAGGCGGTTCCATGGTATTTATTGCATCGAAAAACGCCATTGCTGCCTCACCCGGTGCCTCTGCCTACTGCACGGCCAAAGCAGCGGAAGTTCATCTGGCAAGGTGCATGGCCCTGGAAGGCGCGCCACTCGGCATCCGGGTTAATGTTGTCAATCCGGATGCAGTGTTGCGGGGTTCTAAGATATGGCAGGGCGAGTGGCGCCAACAGCGCGCAGCCTCGAACAAGGTGAAGGAAGATGAACTGGAGGAGCATTACCGCAAGCGTTCCCTGCTTCAGCGTTCGGTGTTCCCGGAAGACATTGCCGAAGCCACGTATTTCTTTGCGTCGGACCTTTCCAACAAATCCACCGGCAATTTCCTGAATGTTGATGCCGGCAATGCGGTTTCTTTCTCGAGGTAATGATGACGTTTGCAATCTCCGCTGATTTCATTGGCACGGAAAACAAGAAGCATGAAGTGGCCTTGGCTGAGGATTACGCGGCTCTTGGTCGCCAACTCGCCCGCCGTGCTATTGATATTGAAGCCATGACCAAGCGGGCGATGGACTATGCTGTGGCCATTCCTACCTGGGGTGTGGGCACGGGCGGCACACGCTTTGCCCGCTTCCCCGGTTTAGGCGAACC
>JANMKJ010000021.1:0-3975 GCA_031371945.1 Rhodobiaceae bacterium | reverse complement strand
GCGCGGTCCCAGGCCGCCTGGAGAAGACGTTGTCTGCGAGGTCCCGGATACGGGGTCTGGAATTCCTCCTGATATTGTTGAAACAATCTGAGAACCGTTCTTGTCAACCAAGGAAGTTGGCAAGGGCACCGGTCTTGGCCTTTCAACCGTCTATGGCATTGTGAAGCAAACCGGCGGCTTCATCTATTGTGACAGCGAAATCGGCAAGGGCACCACCTTCAGCATTTACCTGCCGCGCCATTATCCCAAGCCGGTTGATCCGTCGGTCGCGGTCGCCAAGGAAGAGGTTAAAGAGAAGCGCGCTGATCTTACCGGCAAGGGCCGCATTCTGTTGGTTGAAGATGAGGACGCAGTGCGGGCCTTTGCCATTCGCGCCCTGTCTTCGCGCGGTTACACCGTGATCGAGGCTGATTCCGGTGAAAGTGCGCTTGCCGTCATGGAAGCCCAGAGTGAACCTTTCGATCTTATCCTCTCTGATGTGGTTATGCCCGAAATGGATGGCCCAACCCTGCTGCGCGAACTCAGGAAGCGCGGCGTTACCACGCGCGTCATTTTTGTGTCAGGCTACGCCGAGGATGCCTTCGAGAAGAATCTGGAGGGGCAAACCGATTTTGCCTTCTTGCCAAAGCCCTTCTCGCTCAAGCAGCTGGTTGAAAAAGTGAAGGAAGTTATGGAAGGATGATGACGCTTGGCGCCTTGGCTGCCGCATTGCGCGACGGCAAAACCTCGTCGCGGCAACTTGTTGAACAGGCCTTGGAAAGAATCGCTGATCCCTCCGGCGAAGGCTCCCGGACGTTTATCAAAGTGGACGCCGATGGCGCGCGTGCCGCCGCGGATTTCAGCGATTTGCAACGCAAGCGCAATCGCATAGCTTCCGAATTTGCGGGAATTCCATTTTCCGTGAAAGACCTGTTTGACCTTGCTGGTGAAGTGACAACGGCGGGATCTGTGGTTCTGCAGAACGCAGCACCGGCTACAGCCGATGCCGCAGCGATTGCGGCATTGAAGGCTGCTGGTTTGGTCGTACTTGGCCGCACCAACATGACTGAGTTTGCCTATTCTGGTGTCGGCCTCAATCCCCATTACGGAACACCGCGCTCATCCTATGACCGTAAAGTCGGCCGCATTCCCGGTGGTTCTTCGGCAGGTGCCGCTGTAGCGGTGGCCGATGGCATGTGTGGCTTGAGTATCGGCTCCGACACCGGGGGGTCGTGCCGCATTCCAGCCGCCTATAACGGCATCGTCGGCTACAAGCCCAGCACCGGCCGGATTAGCACGCGCGGCGCCTATCCGTTGTCTCAAGCATTCGATTCCATAGGGCCGCTCGCCAATTCAGTTGCCTGCTGTGCCGCCGCCGACGCCATCATGGCTGGTGATTGGAATGGCAGGATTGCCGCGCGCGAGCCCTCAAGCCTTCGCATTGGCGTGCTGCAAACCGCCGTTCTCGAAGGTTTGGACGCCGATGTGGCAACTGCCTACGAACGCGCCCTCAAGCGCCTGGCCAAAATGGGCGCCAAACTGGTGGACTTTGCTTTTGATGAGTTGCTGGAAATGCCGTCTCTCACCATCAAGGGCGGTATTGTTGCAGCAGAGGCCAATGCCCATCACCGAAATCTTCTGTCAACGCGCGGGTCCGAATATGACCCCCGGGTCCGAATGCGCATTGAAGCCGCAAGCGGCATAAGTGCCGCTGACTATCTTTCAATCCTGAAACGTCGCGGCGAAATTATCCTTCGCTACAGGTCCCGCACCTGGGAGTTTGAGGCGGTGGTTCTGCCAACCGTCATGATCGTGCCACCTCCCATTGCAGCACTGGCTGAGGATGTGGACTATCTCCGTCTCAATGGCATGAGCCTGCGCAATACATATATTGGCAACTTCCTTGACTGCTGTGCCATTTCCATTCCGGTAAACGAGAAGGGTGCCGCACCCGTGGGCTTGATGCTGATGGGCAGGTGGGGCGAGGACGAATCGCTGTTTTCCGTTGCCCAGAGCGTTGAAGGCGTAACGCAATTGTAAGGTGTATTATAAAAACGTACAATCTATACTAGCAATTGGTTAGGATTTTGGTGTATGATGCAAGAGTCGGGTGCGTTCAACTCTCTCCCCAGATAGTGGCTGGTTCAAACAACTTGGCCTTTTTGTGCGCATCCGGCACCTCATTTTCATGGCGGCTACAAATTACCCCTTGCTTTTGGAACAAACTTAGAACATAACAAATACATCGCTGGTACAAACATATGGATTGCACCGAGCGAGGCATTTGAATAGAGGAGTAAGGGCAATGGGGCAGGCGAGTCTTCGGGTAATTGAGAACACTTCTATGGACAAGAATAAGGCGCTCGAGGCAGCGCTGAGCCAGATTGAACGCGCCTTTGGCAAGGGTTCAATCATGAAACTGGGTGCCAACACGGCACTTGCGGTTGAATCAATTTCCACGGGTTCCCTGGGGCTTGATATTGCGCTCGGCATCGGTGGTTTGCCCCGTGGCCGCGTTATTGAGATCTACGGTCCTGAATCATCAGGTAAAACGACGTTGGCCCTTCACGCCATTGCAGAATCTCAAAAGCGCGGTGGCATCTGCGCCTTTGTGGATGCTGAGCATGCGATGGATCCTTCCTATGCCAACAAGCTGGGTGTGAATATTGATGATCTGCTGATTTCCCAGCCCGATACGGGTGAGCAGGCTCTTGAAATTGCCGATACGCTGGTACGTTCGGGTGCCATTGAAATCCTGGTCATCGATTCGGTCGCCGCGCTGGTCCCGAAAGCTGAGCTTGAAGGTGAAATGGGTGATTCCTTGCCCGGTCTTCAGGCCCGCCTCATGAGCCAGGCCTTGCGCAAGTTGACGGCCTCGATTTCGAAGTCAAACTGCATGGTCATTTTCATCAATCAGATCCGCATGAAGATCGGCGTGATGTTCGGCAGCCCTGAAACCACAACCGGCGGCAATGCTTTGAAGTTCTATGCCTCCGTTCGCCTGGACATCCGCCGCATCGGTGCAATCAAGGATCGTGAAGAGGTTGTTGGCAACCAAACCCGGGTGAAGGTGGTCAAAAACAAGGTTGCACCTCCTTTCAAGCTGGTTGAATTCGACATTATGTATGGCGAAGGCATTTCCAAGGTTGGCGAGCTGGTTGATCTGGGCGTGACTGCTGGTGTGGTTGAAAAGTCAGGCTCGTGGTATTCCTATAATGGCGAGCGTATCGGCCAGGGCCGTGACAAGGCCAAGGAGTTCCTCAAGCAGAATAAGGATATGGCTGACAGTATTGAAGCCGCCATCCGTGCCAATTCAGGCCTGATTGCCGCCAAAATCACAATCGCCCCCACGACTGACGATTCAGTCGATTAATTCCATTTCCTAGACTGGTTTCCTGCCGCATGCGTATCTGGGGCAGGTTATCGTGGTGTGTGCCCACACCGCAGGTGAAGCGCCCCCTGTTGCCCCGGGGGGCGCTGTTCTGTGGTGGCAGCCCGACCCCCAACGAGAAATTCTGGACAGGTGGGCAGACGCTGCTTAAAGAGCATCCAACTCAATTCAGCGTGGGGGCGAACCCTCCGCATCACCGTTGGAAAACCCATGACGAGCCTTGCCCAAATACGTTCGACATTCCTCGATTATTTCAAAGCCCAGGGCCATGAAATTGTCGCTTCATCGTCTCTGGTGCCGCGCAATGACCCCACACTGATGTTTGCCAATTCCGGCATGGTGCAGTTCAAGAACGTTTTCACCGGTGCCGAAAAGCGCCCCTATACCCGCGCCACCACCGCCCAGAAATGCGTGCGCGCCGGTGGCAAGCACAACGACCTCGACAACGTTGGCTACACCGCCCGCCACCACACCTTTTTCGAAATGCTCGGAAACTTTTCCTTCGGAGATTATTTCAAGCAAGACGCCATCCGCTTCGCGTGGGAGTTCATCACGACAGAACTCCAGATGCCGAAAGATAAGCTCTACGTCACTGTTTTCGAAAC
>JANMKJ010000020.1:0-4680 GCA_031371945.1 Rhodobiaceae bacterium | reverse complement strand
CCGCGGTCCCCATTAAGAAGATCGCGGCCCATCTGGATCGGGGCTTGCAACTTGCGACTTACGCCACGAGGAGCACCCAATCCAGTTCCTGTCTTCACCTGCCGCCGGTACATCCGTGGTCGGCAGGGTCAGACGAGAGTGTTAATTAGTCGGCTTTCTGCAGACGATCGGCTGAAGACTTGCCGGTGCGCTTGTCAACGGCGACTTCATAGGAGATCTTCTGGCCTTCATTGAGCGAGCTCATGCCGGCGCGTTCAACAGCACTGATGTGCACGAAAATGTCCGTGCCACCAGAGTTTGGCTGAATGAAGCCGAAGCCTTTTTGTGAGTTGAACCACTTTACGGTACCTGTTTGCATAATTCTTCCTTTCAAGACGAAGATGCGTTTGGTGCGCCCACGCACCATGCGCGTCACAACCTCTCGATGTTTTGGATGTAAGGGGAAAGGCTAACGCATCTTGAAGGTAAAAATGCACAGCCGAGCCAGTCGGCCGAAACTCGATGTGGGCTATATGGGCGCTTTTTTACGAAATTACAAGCCCTATTCTTAGGCCGCCCTTAAGCTGCTGAACGGCTGAGGGTTTTGATGGCGCCGCGGTGCCGGTCAGACTTCTCGGCAATCTTGGTGTCTTGCGCCATGATAACGGTTTTGGCGGCCTCGTCACCATCGACGATGTCAACGGATGACACCTTGCGGCGCGAACTTTTGGTGCCGTCTTCGTAGACCACATCGAAGAATACGAAACTGTCATCAACGCGGGGTTTTTTCTTGGCCATCAAACCTGCTCCTCTGTCACCGTGACCCCTGGATGGGGCTGAGGATCATGCCTGCATATAGTGGTCGTTTCTTACAATTTTAACCCTTTGTCGAGGGATTTCCGGGTTTAGTCCGTGCGGGGCTGATGAAACCGTTTCCGGATTGGGGTCGTATTAAAGCCATGCGGACATTTTTCTTGAGTGCGAGTCTCGTCCTGTTGGTGGGGGCCCTGGTTTATCATTATGCGGCGTTGAAGGTTTTCAATGCTGTCGTGCCAAAGGATGCCAACACGGAACTGGTGGCTGAAGCTGTCGCCTATGGAGCAGATCCCCGGCAGAAGCTAGATGTCTACGGGCCGTCAAAGGCCACCGGCTCCTTGCCCATCGTCCTGTTTGTCTATGGGGGGTCGTGGAAAGATGGATACCGGAGTGGTTATGAATTTGCAGGCAGGGCGTTTGCGGGAAAGGGTTATCTTACTTTCGTCATGGATTACCGCCTGATGCCGAATAACCGCTTTCCGGCATTTATCGAGGATGTGGCACAGGCAATCGCCTGGACGCAAATAAACGGCAGCAGATTTGGTGGTGATGCACATCGGCTATTTATCGTTGGCCATTCGGCTGGAGCGTATAATCTTTCCCTCGCGGTGCTCAACCAGAAATACCTTGATGCCGCCGGTGCTGATCAAAAACTCATACGCGCCATCGCCACCATGGCGGGCCCCTTTGACTTCCTGCCGCTTGATACCAAAACGACCATTGAAACCTTTGGCCGGGAGCCGGACCCCACCGTCACCCAACCCATTTCCTATGCCCGGGGAGATGCACCGCCTTTCCTATTGCTCACGGGCACCAGCGATACAACGGTGTTTCCAAAAAACAGCCGCAACCTTGCGCGTGAACTTTTGGCGAAGGCTGGAAGCGTTGAAATCAAGGAGTATGTGGGCGTTGGCCATGTCGGCATCCTGATGGCCATTGCCAAGCCGTTTCGCAGTCCGCAAAAGCCTGTACTTGATGATATCGTACGGTTTTTTGCTGCACACGACGTTAACCCCAGCAATTAACCCTAACTTCAGTTCAACGTCATCATGGGGGCAATCTAGGACTAGATGCTCAGGTGCTGTGGCCAGATTATTGCATTGGTACATGGATCTTGGGAGACAGAAGCATGCGAATTTTAATGGGGCGAATGGCGTTGAAGATCGTGGTCCTTTTGGGCCTGGCATTCGGTGCCAGCCAAATGGCCGTGGCGCAAACCGTGGTTTTCAAGCAACCGGTATCCGTGCCCCAGGCGTGCCCGTTTGTTGCCAAGGCTTTGGAAGCAAAAGTCATCGAGCTCAAGAATGTAAATGCGCAATTGGCCCTGCGGGCCCGGCAACTTGAAATCCAGGTTGCGGCGCTAAAGGTTGTCAGCGTGAAGAAGCAGAAGAAGCGGGCGCAATATTGCAAGCGCTGGAAGAACCATCGCTGCACCTGGCTGGCGCGGCGATAGTTTCAAGCGATCGTTTCGCCGCCGTCCACCACATGAATTGAACCCGTCACGAAACTCGCCAAAGGTGATGCAAGGTAAAGCACAGGACCTGCAATCTCGCTTGCATGGGCGATGCGCTTTTGCGCAGCCGCCTGTGACAGGACTGCATAGCCTGCCTCAACGCTTCCCGCACTTTGTATGGCAACGCTGCGCAACATATCGGTATCAACGCCACCCGGGCACACGGCATTGACGCGAATGTCGGGAGCAAATTCCAGTGCGAAGGCGCGGGTCATGGCAATGATTGCACCCTTGGAGGCGCAATAGACCGAGCAGCTCGGCAATCCTACAAGGCCCAGGATTGATGCCATGTTGACGATATTGCCCTTTGACCTTGACAAATGCGGCAGGGCGAACTTGCTCATGAAAAACACGCTTTTGAGATTGGTATCGATTGTTGTGTCCCAGTCTGCTTCGGGCGTGTCCTCAACCCTCTTGCCTATTTCGATACCGGCGTTGTTCACCAGCACATCGATGCCACCCAAAGCAACCGCGGCGGCCGCCACAACCGTTTCGCAGCCCTCGGCCGTGCTGACCGACCCTGGTGCCGCCACCGCATTGCCCTTGAGGCTTAGCGTGTCCAAGGCCCTGGCAACGCTATCAGCGCTGCTGCCATTCACCGCCACTTTGGCGCCACTCTCCAGAAACGCCGCAACAATGGCGTGGCCAATGCCCCGGGTGCCGCCCGTTACCAAAACCTTCTTGCCAGTGAAATCTATGACCATGGCAGTTGCTCCCTTTCGATTTACTATAGTCACAACGGGAAATGGCACAATTCCCGGCACACACGGAAAGGCATGGGATTTGCAGGGTTTTTCGTAGAAACCGGGGCGAAATGGTTAATTTTTGCCCCGGGTAAGCCATAATTGTGGGGGATAGCAGTTAGCTGTCATTCGAGGACGTTCTGCCATGCGTATGTTTTTTGCGTTAGTTTTTACCCTGGGGCTGAGCCTGTTTGCCGTTGGCGCAGAGGCCGGTACGCAATCGTTTTGTGAGCGTTTTGCAAAGGGCCATGCCCACGCCAATGCGTCTGATGTCGATACTTGGATTGCCGACTACCGCTCGTCCTACCAGGAATGCATTGCTCCCTATGAATTGAGCCAGAAGTCCGATCTTGAGGCTATTGAAACCACCAAGGTTGCCGAGGCTGCAAGTCCTGCGGCGTCACCTGAAGTGATTGTCGCCGTTGAACCAGTTCCTGAGCCTGCGCCCGCAAAGAAGCTCCGCAGGAGCGCCTCGCGCAAGACTGTTGTCATTCCCGCCCGCTCGATAGAAACGCGCCGCACAATGGTGTTGCATGCGCCGGGTTCAATCGCTTGGAACAACTATTGTGCGGCCAAGTATCCCTCATTCAACCGGCTCACGGGCAACTACAAGTCTAAGAATGGCCAGGAACGCCGCTGTGTCGAGAAGCTTGGATAATTCCAGATGCCATCGGCATCCATGTACCCGACCTTGAAGGTGGGGGACTACTTTCTCGTATCTAAATTGTCCTACGATTATAGCAAACACTCATTCAACTTTTCTATCGTAGCTGATGGCAAGAAACTGGTCGATTGTTGTTCCTTTGATTTTCCGGGGCGTGTGGTTTTGGCCGATACACACAAGCGTGGTGACGTGGCCGTATTCATGCTGCCAACCAATACCGAAATTGGCTACATCAAGCGCGTGATTGGCCTCCCGGGCGACCGTATCCAAATGAAGGACGGTGTCGTCTTTGTTAATGGTGAGGCGGCTCCCAAGGTGCGTGTCGATGACTACATCGATACTGAAGGGAATGGCGTAAGTGGTGGCCAGCCCGCGCCACAGTATGAAGAGATGCTGCCCAATGGTGTGAAGTATCGCGTATTGGACTTGCAACCAAGGGGCGGTGCCGACAATACGATTGTGTATGTTGCGACTGCGGCAATCAAGCAAAAAATTGATGCTGGCAAGAAAATTCGAAGCGATGATTTCTTTGAAAACTGGACCGGAAGTTTCACCGGGAGTATTCTCATGGCTCCCCCAATGTTGGCGGGGTACGAGGACATTGTCTCATGTGGCCGTCTTTGCTGTTGAAACTACCTGTCATCGCCTTGTTGATTTTTGCGTCATCCGTCGCCAATGCGGGAGCGGCACCTTGGGCTAGCAATGACTACGTGGACCTCTACTTCCGCATCTACAATGGCCAGGTGCCGCTTCCGCACCTGCGCGATGAAAAACAGAAGGTGCTGTTTTCCCACCTCGTTGATCCTGAAAATCTCGAAAATCTTGTATCCGCTCCCGTTTCCGCGGCCGAGAAGCGCCAGCAACTGGAAATCATTCTCACCTCGCTGAGTGAATATCGCTCGCGTTACAACTACGCGATCTTCGTGGGCGAACCCCTTGAGCAAGAACTGGCCCTGGTTCAGGCC
>JANMKJ010000199.1:0-4266 GCA_031371945.1 Rhodobiaceae bacterium | reverse complement strand
GCACTTGAATTTCCACCAAGGGTGGCGGGGACTGCAGCGTTGGCCATTGACATGGGGGACACGCCAACAATGAATGATCCAATGACTGCCGAAGCAAAAAAGCCACTTTTATTGAATTTTGAACGAATGGGCATAGGCATCTCCTCAGAAAAACTACGAATTGCGCTTTAGCTCAAAGTTACAGCTACAGGTTACTCCCACCAACAGCACGGGTCCTGATTCTAGTAGAGCTTACGAAAAGTATACATCAACGTACCTGTCGATTGGCTGTCGGCCTTGCGCATATTTTAAGGTCTCGCATTCGACCGCCTCTGCCTATCAACGGCGATTCCCAGAATTCTCCTGCCCAAGTGGAGTTCAACATTTATCGACATTAAGAAACATTAATTATGTTTGCCGAGACGAATACGCATTGTGCTGTTAGTAAATTCAGCACGCATTGGCAGCACAGGGACACAGATCGTGAAAGCACTCTCCGGCAAATTAGGGTTTGGTGTCACTGTCTTGCCATTCGCCATCGCTGTTCTGGCCGTTCTTCTGCAGCTCCGCTTCGGATCGGATCGGCTTAGTGAGGATGTGGGCATACTGTTAGGATTGTCCCTTGCCTGCAGCCTTACGGCGATGACCCTGTTTCGCTGGTTCCAGGTTGGCAAAATGCCGTCAGGCTGGCTGGTGCTCATGTTGGGCTCCATTGTCTGGGTTGCGTCGGAAACATTCGATTTCGATGACCTCAAGAATATCAAAATTCTGGCTGACGATGTTATCCCGATGGTCGTCTGGGTGCTCACGGCATCAACGATCCTCCCGGCACTGTTCCGCAATAACCTGAAGACCCATACCAATCTGATGTTGGCCTTGGGGCTTTTGCTGCAAAGCATTTCGTTTGTTGCCAACCTCGGCGACGGATCGGCGTTCACCATGCCCTATGCGTCGGCATCGGGAATGACCATGGTCAACGAAAGTTTTGAGGTCCTTTCACTGGCTGCCTATTTGTCCAGCCTGCTGATAATACTGGCGGCAATTTCAGTTGAAATGCCCCGTT
Source organism: Rhodobiaceae bacterium (assembly GCA_031371945.1). Lineage (GTDB taxonomy): Bacteria > Pseudomonadota > Alphaproteobacteria > Rhizobiales > Aestuariivirgaceae > Aestuariivirga. Next base: position 3,224 of record JANMKJ010000199.1, on the reverse strand, counting down.
CCAGTTCGGGCGTGATTTGGCAATTTATCAACACCACCCCGGGACGCGCTATCGGGATGTTGGGTGAAGATTTGTCGTGGGTTTGGTGGCGCGCCTTCAATCCAAAGGCCCCCTTCGCCAAATACTACGCCGACAGCATTGAACGGAAATTGGACAAGGGCCGCCCTCACAAGACACTGGGCAAGCATGCCTTCAGTCGCGAAAACGTGCTATTCAGCCAGGGCGACAGGACCACGCAATTCGCCCGCGAGGGCCGTGACAAGTATGACTACCTTAAAAATTATGTGGGTTCCCCCAACGCTGTCATTGTGGATTACGGTTGTGGCAGCTTGCGCATTGGTCAGCATTTCATCCGTTCGCAGGCCCCGCACAAATATTGGGGGCTCGATGTCACCGACAGATTCTACCGGGATGGACTGGCTCTGCTTGACCAAAGCGAAGTGAACGCAAAACGGCCCGAGCTGCTCCGGATAGACACATCCTCACTAGCTGCAGTTCGTGCCGCCTCGCCAGACCTTGTATACTCGGTGGCTGTCATGAAACACGTGCCCCACAGTGAACTCGAAACCTATTGGCGAAACATCCTGGGATTACTTGGCGCAGGTGCTACCGCCGTAGTCTTTGCCGATGTGGCCGACTTTGAAATGCGCACCGCTGCCAAGAACTGGGCCTATCCGCAACACGTCATATTGGCACTTATCAAGCGCATTTTGCCCGACACCCACGTAGAAGTAGAAATCTACGGCGCACCGCTTGATTTTGGTGGAAAGAAATTTTCGCCAGCACGGTTCATCATTTCCGCATGATGGCTTATTTGCCGGATGGACTTGAGGCTAGGGTGCGGGCTCGTAGGCAGCACCTTGCGAACTGGCAAACGCCAGTGAAAAATCAAACTTTGACGACCTTTGGCCCAAATCCAGTTTTCCCGCCTTGCAGGAAGATTCGGGCTTTGGCGTAAGGCTTGCCGTGACCATCTCGTCTGCCTGGCCTGGAGTTTGCTCAGCAATTGCAACATGCTTTTTCAGCAACCGGCTTTCGCGCAACGATGGCACCACCATAGGCGGCCATGGACAGCAATGGAACGGCAATGGCTACAAAGCCCAACGCCATCCTGAAACTCGAAATGCCATTCTCTTGCACGTGAGGCCTCCACCGAAACGCATACTCAACCCACCCAACTAGGGGTGCCCCGTGTCTTGAATACTGCGCCATGGTTACCAATTTGCTAAACGCTGGAGAAATACCGCTTTACAAGCTTACCCCAGAAAACAGTCCCCTGCTCCAGCAGCACATCGTTGAAGTCGTAGCCTGCATCGTGAAGGTTGCGACTGGGGCCATTGCCCATGCCGAAATAGCATGATGGAACGACCTCCTGCATGAAGGCAAAATCTTCTGAAAACATATAGGGGCCGCGCAGGTCAACCTTGGCCGCATCCTGGCCCAGCGCCAGCGCCACGTCCCGCACCATGGCAGCGCAGGCCGGGGCGTTGTGGCCCGCCGGATAGGCAATGCCGGGGTTATATGAAATGTCCGCCAGGCAGCCGTAGGACTTCGCCTGCGCGTCCACCAGCCCGATGATGCGCTGCTTCACCAGGTCCCGCATCTCCTTCGTGCAGGTGCGCACCCCGATATTCAGCGCAACTTCACTTGGAATGATCGTGGCAAGCGAGCCCGCATGAATGGCACCCACAGTGATGACAACTGAATCCAGCGGATCGACATTGCGCGCCACGATGCTTTGCAGTGCCAGCACAATCCCGGAAGCGGCAACGATGGGGTCCACCGCCCGGTGGGGTATGGCGCCATGGCCGCCCACGCCGCGAATGGTGATTTCAACGATGTCAACGGCCGCCGTGATGGCACCTGGCCGCACCGTGACCTGGCCCACATCGTCACCCGGTATGTTATGCAGGGCAAAGATCGCATCGCATGGAAATGTCTTGAACAGGCCTTCGTCGACCATGCGTTTGGCACCGCTGATGTCTTCTTCGGCGGGTTGGAAAATCAGGTGCACCGTGCCGTCGAAATCCACGTCCTGCAACAGGTGGCGCGCAGTTCCCAGCAACACCGTCGTATGCCCGTCATGTCCGCAGGCATGCATCTTGCCGGCAACGCGTGATGCGTATTTAAGATTGGTGGTCTCGTGGATGGGCAAGGCATCCATGTCAGCCCGGATGGCCATCACCCGGCGGCCCGTACCCTTGCTGATGGTGGCAACGACGCCGGTTCCGGCAACACCCGTGACACAGGGTATTCCAAGTCGCGCCAGTTCCCCGGCGATAATCTTGGCGGTGCGGAACTCTTCAAAGCAAAGTTCCGGATGGGCGTGCAAGTCATGCCGGATTGCCTGAAGCTCTGCAAAATTGTCCATCGTCATCGCTTGGTAGGAACCAGGCCCTCGACATAGTTAAAGGCGCGGGTGATCAGGAAGGTGAGAATAACATAGACCAAGGCCAGGAACAGCAGCGGTTCATAAATCAGGAACGTGTCTTGCCGGATGCGCGAAGTCACCCCCATCAGGTCCATGACCGGGATGGTGAAGGCAAGTGGCGTCGCAAGCAGTTGTCCGATGGTTTCGCCAGCCAGCGTTGGCAGGACCTGGCGCACCGCCCGTGGCAGCCAGACGCGGATCAAGACTTTCCATGGCGACATGCCGAATGCCCGTGCCGCTTCCAGTTCACCCTTGGGCACGCCGAGGAAGGCGCCGCGCATCACCTCGGCCTCGTAGCCTGCAAAGTTGAGGGTGAATGCAAACAGCGCGTAGTAAAAGGCGTCCAGCCGGATGAGCCACATGAAATCGGCGCGGAAACTGGGAAAGGCCGTCCCGATCATGGGAAACAGTGAACCTATGCCATAATACAGCAGCCACAACTGCATCAGCAACGGTGTGCCCCGAATGAAGGTGCAGTATCCGCGGGCGAGGTATTTCAACGGCCAGGGGCCGGTTACCTGCACCAGGCCAATGGGTATTGCCAGAATAAATCCCAGCACAACCGAAATCGACAGCAGCAGGTATGTAATATACAGCCCGTGAAGCAGAAGCGGATAATATTGCAGAAGCCAGCCCCAATGCATGCTCTACCTCACGCCAGTTTTGGTTGGCCTCGCCTTACGCGCCGTTCAAGCCAGCCGAAAATCTGGTTCGAAACCAACGTAATGCAGAGGTAAATGAGGATCGTAAACACATAGAACATGAGATAAAGCTTGCTGACGCCTGCCGCCTG
>JANMKJ010000198.1:0-5845 GCA_031371945.1 Rhodobiaceae bacterium | reverse complement strand
CGCCAACGTTGCACCCTGGCTGCTGCTGGCGGATGATATGGGACTGGTGGTCAAGTGGATGGATTTCGATACGGAAACCTATGAATTCCCGGAAGATGCCCTGCGCAAAGTGTTGTCGGACAAGACGAAGCTTGTAGCACTGGGTTTTGCCTCAAACTGCACCGGGACGGTGAACGACGTGAAGTCGTTTGCGAAGGAGGCCAAGGCCGTTGGCGCGCTGGTCTATGTTGATGCGGTTCAGTATGCGCCGCACTATGCGATTGACGTGCAGGACCTGGGCGCAGACGTGGTGGTGTCCTCCGCCTACAAATGGTTTGGCCCGCACATGGGTGTGCTGTGGGCGCGCGAAGAGCTTTTGGCGGAGACCTTTGCCTACAAGGTGCGCCCCGCCGCTGATGACCACAAATTTGAAACCGGCACCTTGAGCCATGAAGGCATGGCGGGATGCCTTGGGGCCATTGAATACCTGGAACAGTTTGGTACCGGTTCCACGCGAGCCTTGAAGATTTCTTCGGCCTGGGAAAACCTGGCGCGATACGAGCAGCAGATCACCCTGCAACTCATTGACGGCCTGCGCGGCGTCAAGGGATTGACCATTCGTGGCATAACATCCGCCAACGCCATGCACCGCCGCGTGCCGACGGTATCGTTCACCCTGGACGGGCACCACCCGGATGGGTTGGCGCAAGGCTTTGCCAAGGAGAACATGTTCGTTTGGTCTGGCCATAACTACGCCATTGAACCCGTGGGCCGCATGGGCCTTCTGGACAAGGGCGGCGTCTTGCGTGTGGGCCTCGCCCATTACAATACTGCTGCAGAAGTTGACCAGTTCCTCTCCTGCCTTACCTGCATCATCAAGAATTAGGATTTGTAAAATGGCATTTAAAATCGCAGTCGTCGGTTTGGGCAAAATTGCCATGGACCAGCATTTGCCGTGTATCGCCAAGAACAGCGATTTCAAGCTGGTAGCCGGGGTCAGCCGCCACGCCAAGGTAGACAGTGTTCCGTGTTTTGCATCGCTGGGCGAATTGGTGAAAAGCGGCATTGCCGTGGACGCCGTTTCGCTTTGCACTCCGCCATCAGTCAGGCTCGCCATGGCGCGCGAAGCCCTCGATGCAGGCTATCATGTGCTGATTGAGAAGCCGCCAACGCCCACAGTTGGCGAGATGATCAACATGATTGAGTACGCCGAGAAGAAAGAGCGGGTGCTCTATGTGACGTGGCACTCGCGCTACAACAAGGCGGTCGACGAAGCCAAGAAGCAGCTCAAGGGCAAGCGAATCACCAGGATGAAAGTGACGTGGCGCGAAGATGTTCGCAAATGGCATCCCGGCCAGGAATGGATTTGGGAACCCGGTGGTTTTGGCGTGTTTGATCCGGGTATCAATGCACTTTCCATTGTCACCAAGATCATGCCCGAACCCATATTCGTGGAAGGGGCCGTGATCGAAGTGCCGTCGAACAAGACGACACCGATTGCTGCACAGATCAGGTTCAAGCACGCCGACGGCGGCAAAAGCGACATGACAGCCGAATTCGACTGGCGTCAAACCGGTGAGCAGACCTGGGAAATCGCCATTGAAACACGGGATGGCATGGCGTTGACGCTGAAGCGCGGCGGTTCAATTCTGGAAGTGAATGGCGCACTCGTCATGGAAGCACCGCTGGAAGAATATGAACTGATCTACGAACGCTTCGCCGGATTGCTGAAGCACGGGGAATCCTTCACCGACATCACGCCCCTGCAACTCATCTGCGACTGCTTCATGCTTGGCCGGCCGGTGCTGACGGACGCTTTTGTTTGATCTCAATGGTTTGTCATCCCCGCACTTGTTGCGGAGATGACAAAGTGGGAGGATCAATTCCCGCGGCGACGCTCTCTTTTGGCGGCACCTTCGGCGGCAGTGTCGATGCCCTTGGCGAGGACGGAGACCGGGCCAAGCCTTGCTTCAACGAGTTCAATCGAAGGGCGCGTGCCCTTGCTGTAGGCCTCCAGGGATTTCCGCATGGCGGCGAGGTGGGCGGGGCTGGTGCCGCAGCAGCCGCCGATTATCTTGGCACCTGAATCCAGCGCGATGCGGGCGTAATCCGCCATCAGTTCAGGCGTGCCAGTGTAGTGGATGTGGCCATCGCGGTACTGCGGAACACCACAATTGCCCTTGGCCACCACGGCTGCATCTGGCCGGGCTTCGGTGATGCCCAAGACAGTTGCAACCAGTTCCGATGCGCCAACGCCGCAGTTGGCACCGATGGCCACGGGCTGGGTGGCAAGCGATGCCGCCAGGGCACCGAAGGCTTTTGGCGTGATGCCCATCATGGTGCGGCCGTTGGTGTCAAAACTCATGGTGGTTACGATTGGCAGTCCCGCCTTGGCGGCACCTTCGACGGCCGCGCGTAACTCTTCTTCCGATGACATGGTTTCAATCCACAAGACATCGACGCCACCCTCTTTGAGAGCCATGGCCTGTTCTTCAAAGGCGGACACGCCCTCTTCATGGGGCATGGTGCCAACGGGCATGAAAATTTCGCCAGTGGGTCCCATCGAACCCGCCACATACACAGTGCGGCCTGCGGCATCAGCTTCGGCGCGGGCCAAGCCCGCTGCCGCCATGTTGACGTCGCGCACCTTGTCCTGATCGTTATGAAGCTTCAGGCGGTGGCGATTGCCACCGAACGTGTTGGTGAGGATGATATCGGCACCGGCTTCGATGAATTCACGGTGCAGCTTCCGCACCCGGTCGGTGTGGTGGAAATTCCAGAGTTCAGGAGCATCACCGGATTCAAGGCCCATCTGGAAATAGTTGGTGCCGGTTGCGCCATCGGCCAAAAGCCAGGGCCTGGTTTTCAGGGCGTCCGTAAAGGATTGGTGCGACATGGGAACCTCAATTCGACAATATAAAGAACTCTTTATATGGTTTCTAACGGGTTTGCCAAGGGGCAAACGCCGCGTTGTTGGCCAGAAGCGTCATCTTCGCGTTGATCACGGAGTTTTCGGGCGTTTTACCGGATGATTTCAACGCTTCAAGAGCCCTGGCCAGATCAGCGACATCCGAACGCATCATGACCGGGGCGCGCTGGTTATCTTCGCCATGGGCGCAGAAAATCTGGGTGAGAGGGCTGATCGTGGACAGCAGCCGATCAGCGGCTGCCAGGTAATCGGCGAGGTTTGCTCCCGGCACCTGGGCGTAGAGGGGGCCGGGATAGATGAAGTCGGCGGCCAACAGAATGTTGAGCTTCGCACACCAGAGGGAGATTGAATCAGGTGAATGGCCCGGGGTGTGGATGATTTCAAGCGCCAGGCCACCCAGATCAATGTGGTGGCCAATGGGCAGCCACTGGCTAACGGCTACGGGCTTCCAGACCATGTCTTCCAAGTGGCCGAGATAGAGATCATCGCTGGCCTGCAGCAGGTTATCCATCATACAGGCGCGCAGTATGGGCAGATCGGCAATGGCAATGGTGCTGAAACGGTGCAGGTTTCCGGTGTGGTCATAATGCAGGTGCGATGGCAGCACGGTGAGCGGCTTGTTCGTAAGTGATTCAACCACGGGCGCAATGCTGCGCACGCCGGGACCTGTATCAAACAGCAGTGCGCGGTCTTCTCCCTCAACGAGATAGTTCCAGTTCACCTGATGGTACAGCGGTTCGCCAATGGCGGTTACACCCGGGGCCACCTCTTCCAGGGCATACCAATCGTCAAACCAGCGCAACGGAGTGCTCATGCGGTGTGGCTTAGCACGGTCACGCCGCTTTCGTCAGGTTTACCTTTCCGGGAATATCAACGGCAATGCGCAGGATTGATGTGGTGTTGCGTTTATCGACCTTCACTTTCACAGCGTCGGGCCCCACCGCCACATGGCGGGCGATGGCATCGAGGATATCCTGCTTGAGCGAGCCAAGAAGATTGGATTGCGCTGGGCTGGCACGCTCGTGGGCGAGCAGTACCTGCAACCTTTCACGGGCCACGGGTGCCGTGGCGGGGGGCAGTTCCTTTCGCTTGAAGAGGTTGAAAATCTTCATGCCGCCCTCCCGCCGAAGATGCGGTTGAGGAGGTTGAAGCGTTCGATCGGCACATTCATGGCAACCTCATCACCCAGCAGCCTGCGGGCTGCATCGCTATAGGCGCGGGCCGGAGCTGACATGGGATTGGCCAGAGTTATGGGCTGGCCCAGATTTGAAGCGCGCAACACCTGTTCGCTTTCCGGAATGATGCCAAGCAAGGGGACCGAGAGAATATCGAGCACGTCTTCCACCTTCAGCATTTCGCCGCGCCCGGCCCGCGCCTGGTCAAAGCGCGTGATGAGAAGATGCTTTTCGACCCGCTCTCCCCGTTCGGCGCGCTCGGTCTTTGAATCAAGCAACCCGATGATGCGGTCGGAATCGCGCACCGAAGAAACTTCCGGATTGGTGATGATCACGGCGGCATCGGCGTGGCGCATGGCGAGGATGGCTCCCCTTTCGATACCGGCTGGACTGTCGCAGATGATCCAATCAAACTGGGTTCGCAGTTCCTTGATGATGCGGGCAACACCCTTTTCACTCAGCGCATCTTTGTCGCGGGTTTGCGAGGCGGGCAGCAAACACAGATTTTCCAGGCGCTTGTCGCGGATCAGGGCCTGGTGCAGCTTGGCATTGCCATGGGCCACGTTGACGAGGTCATAGACCACGCGGCGTTCGGCCCCCATGACGAGATCAAGGTTGCGCAAGCCCACATCGAAGTCGACCACCACGACATTTTTGCCATTCTGCGCAAGTGCTGCACCCAATGCCGCTGTAGACGTGGTTTTGCCAACGCCGCCCTTGCCTGACGTTACGACGAGAACCTTAGCCATAGAAATACTCCTGAGATTTGACATTACATTGCTTCGATGTTCATCACGTCCTGGTTCAGGCGTGCCTGCACGGGGTAGCCGATCAATTGATGATCGAAATCATCGGCGGTCTTGTAGAGGCCGTCGATCACCAGGATTTCGGCATCAAACTTGCTGCAGAAAATGCGGGCCTTGGTGTTTCCATTATTGCCCGCGAAGGCACGACCGCGCAGGGTTCCATAGATATGGATGGAACCACCGGCGATGATTTCGGCTCCTGATGCAACGGAGCCAACAATCGTCACATCACCTTCTGGAAAGATGATGGTTTGGCCAGAGCGCACCTGTTCTTCAATCAGCAACGTCGTGCAGCTTTGCGAAGCGGCGAGGCTGTCTGGCGGTGCACCTGTCGGCGGGTTTTCATCCCAAGGCATTTTAGTGATGTCCGGCGCTGGAACCGAAGAGAAACTCTTGGGCAGTGGCGCCAGCCGATGGGGCAACCATTCGGGCGCTACTCCTTCCACCGCCATGAGCCGCAAATTGCGCTCCTCGATCCTGGCGATGATCTCCAAAGCTTCAGCCTTGTTGGGCGTGATGCTGGTGAGATCCAGAATGAGCGGACGGTTGGTGAAAAAGCCGAAGGAGGACAGCACCCTCTGATCAAGCTCGCGGAACCACTCCACAACGGGACGTTCCGGGGTGAGCGTAAAGGCCAAGATGGAACGGCCCAACAGACGAAAAGAAACGCGTGTTTGTAAATCAACTGACACTTTGCAAACCCTCTACGCAACACTTACCCATCCCAACACGGAGGATTACGCATCGGATATGGTTAACAACTGGTTAACAGTTTGCTTCAATACGAGAGGGATCAGGCCGTTTCGGCACCGTAGTAGAGCGACACCACATGCTGGGCCTCGGCGAAAAACAACCAGCGTTCAAACACGGCAGCCAGCAATATTGCGGGTGCCGCAATCCAGGAAAACCACGGTGTCAGCTGGCACGCAGCCAGTGCAATCAAAGATGCAAGAAGC
>JANMKJ010000180.1:0-5064 GCA_031371945.1 Rhodobiaceae bacterium | reverse complement strand
AGCCGACAAATTCCTGGATGTTGGGCGTCACGTTGCGGGCGTATTGATCAACAGCCGCATGTTGGTATTCCATTTCAACGATGAGTTTGGCACCGTTGAAGACCTTGTCCATGTCCCAGGATATGGCGCCATTTACATCTAAGTAGTCCCCAGCACTGTTCATGCCATGGCCGGTGTCGACCTGGAACTCATGCAGCTTCGCGTGGCCATCAGGATTCGCCACATCTTGGGCATGCAAAGCGTCAATCAGGTTCTGAACTTGATAGTTGTGCTCTTCGTGGAAAATGTGGTGGACAGACGTGAGACCGAAGTTTTCGTTCACACGACCATCGCCGGCAATGTAGTGATCACCAACGGAGGCCATCAGGATATCGCTGACGGCAGAATGGATTGCAGGCGGTGAGATAATGCTCATATCGGCAAAATTCACCCAAAGCATCATGGCGTTGGCACCTGTATAGTCGCCTGCAGGAATGGTGCTCGGACCTGCTGTGAGAGCGGTAGCCAAGTGCAGCGTGAGCTTACCCGCAACCATGTCAAACGAGTCGCCTAGGCGAGTCGATTGATAGGCTGCGCTTGCCACATAATTGTGGAGCGTGCCAATTGCCGCGTCAACGACCTGGTCTTGTGTTACTTCGGCGCCGTCCATTGCACCATTGTGGTTGGCGTCAACAAATCCAGAGCTGGAATAGAGATGAGCAGCATCGAAACGTGGATTCATGTCGAGCAGCAATGCTGAACCACTGCTGTTGGCGATGACATGACCTGACGCATCGCGATTGCGAAGATTGAGCACGTCTTCCCACGTCAACGCATCGCGACCCGTGGCAACAATATGTGCTGCAAGTTCGTTCAGGGTGGGCAGCGTGGCATTCGTCATGGTGCCGTCAGCTTGCTTCCAGGCGGTTGCGAGCGTCGTACCATCAAACAGCTTCATGCCAGCGTGGAATTGTCCGGTTGCCGGATCCTTCACCCATTCGCGTAGAAGCGTCGTCAGTTGTTCATGCGAGCCATAGGTCTGGCTCTGGTCGATGAAGGGGGACGTGTGGTTGATGTATTCCGGCCCATTGGCATCTAACGTCTGAACAGTGGCGCGGCTTATGGTGATTTCGTGGACAGGCTGGCCATCAGCGCCGGTCATGCCGTAGAGTGGATCATCTGCAGCCAGGGCAATCTTTATGGTTTTGCCCGATGACTTGTCGATGAAGTCCAGCCCATGGTCAAAGAACTGACCGAACAGGACGAAGAACCCGTTGGATGGTGAAACACCAGGGTTTAAACCGCCGATGAAATGGTCGCCCTCACCTGCGGAACCCGCAAATCGCGCTTGCGTGTCAACCTGCCCGAGGCCACCATCCGCGACCGTTGCAAGTTGACCCCAGTCAGTCACTGTTGGCAGGCCGGTGGCCGGGTTGTAATAAATTTCACCAGTAGCGTGGAAAGGCTGGCCGGTTTGTGGATTGATCGCAGTATTTTCAGAGGCGTGGTTCGCCCAAGTATCATACGTGACGCCAGCTGTGGTCGTTGCCAGGCTGATCATGCGTGGCGTGTAATCCACGACGTTCTGGATGGTGATCGCGGTGCCATCTGTTGCATGCTGTGTGCCGCCGGCAGTGATCGCATAGTTGGTGTTCAAGGCTCCATTGCTGTTAAAGGTTCCAGCTGAAGTGCCATCGGCATATTTCGCATAATACTGTTTGGCAGCTGCATAGGCATAGTCCGCCACGGCCTGCATGATCGGTGAGTAGTGAGCGTAGTCCGCCGCTGCGGAACGAGTGAAAATCTGGTCAACCGCGCCATAGTGCGCATTTACCAAGGAGAGGTTGTTGTTGAGGCCCGAAACATCTCGCAGACCTGCAAGATCCGTGGTGGATTGATAGGAGGTGCCATAGGCTGCGATGTTGGCCGCCGGGGTTCCCTGATCGGCGTATGCAACGTGCTTGTCATTGTAGACGGTGCCGGTGCCGTCCCAATTGATGACAGCATTGCCCAAACTGTCGAACAGTGGAATGAAATTCAGCTGATCAAGAATGAACTGGATGTCAGACTGGTTGATGGCGAATGGCTTCAGTGTTGGGGCGATGTTGGTCATGACAATAGTCCTCTGTTGCGCAAACAGGTTGCGACATTAAAAATATGCGTCCGTATTCAGAGAGACCGTCCCTCTGTCGAAATAGCCATCGGGCGGCACGATTAGTGCCACCCCAGTTTCGCGCACTGCGAAACCAGTTAAAGTTATCGAGAGAGCTATCGTGACAATTGCTTCCGTATCGTGGAAGCACGCCTTAATGTGGCTTTGTGAAGCCTGCTCTGCCCGAGCCGCCTGTCGTTTCTTTTTTTGCGAGATGTAAAACCGAAATAGCCTCTTCCGGTCTGTCATCCAGTTCTCCGTGGCGCCACCACCACTTCGAATTAAATAAATATGTTACACGTTAGTGTGACACATTTATCCCTGTATTATAACAAATTTGTCAAGAACTTTTCTGGAGTTTCTCCACATTCTAGGAGCTATCATTAATGCAGGTGATGTTCTCCGCTACAAAACTGTCGAAGAGAAATACGCCAGGGAGTGCTGTAATACCCAAATTATGAAGGTTTTTCGGATATCGTCATTCAGGCGGAGGACTGCGCGCAATAACGATTAATTGAATGGAGCAGCATGCCATTTCGCGAGCGAGCTGCGACGAAGTCAACCAAGAATTGAATATTCCGGGTGTAAGTACAACACTTAAGTGTTAAAAATACGTTGGCTAGCTTTCGATCCGTCGTGCCTTCAATGCGGCCTCAGTGCGGTTTCTGACGCCCAACTTCCGAAAAAGTGGCGTGATGTAATGTTTGACAGTGAATTCCGACAGCTTCAATTTCTGGGCAATTTCCAGATTGTTTGCGCCCATGCCAATCAGGCTAAAGATCTGTCGCTCGCGCGTGGTCAATGTGGACAGGCGTATGTCATCCGGTCGCTGGGTGCTCTGCTTGCCCTGGCCATTGCCCGGATTTTCCGAAAAAAGTTTGGCGGCAAGTTCTGGAGACACAAATTTTTGACCTCCGTGCACAGCGCGCACGACCGAAACGAGCTCTTCTCCACTCACTCCTTTGAGGACGTATCCATGAGCGCCATTCGACATCGTTGAACGCACATTTGCAATGTTGTCCGACACAGTCAGCATCAGTGCCTTAACCGGACTCTTGGATTTATGGATGAATTCGACAACGCTTACACCGCTGCCTGGCATGTTGATATCCAGCAGGATGATGTCCGGTGACAGTGTCCTGACTATTTCCATGGCGTCTTCAGCGTTGTTGCCCTCGCCTATGATCCTGAGGTCACGACATTCTTCCAACGTTTCACGAAGGCCCCGTCGCATCAGGGCGTGGTCGTCTACTATCGCTATGGTAATTCTCTTCATAATTTTGGATTGCCCTTGCCAACGGCAACGGGCGGAAAGTGAGCTCGCATAATCGTGCCTCCCTGAGTTGGCCTCTCGAACGAGAGGGATCCGCCTAGCGCTTCAACCCGAGCCTTCATTCCCGATATGCCAAGCCTGCTTTTGGAATGTTCCAAACCACTGTAGCCTGGGCCAGAATCTTGGACCTCGATTTCCAAATACTGGTTACAGTCCAATCTTACTTTCTGGTTTTTGCCGCCAGCATGCTTGAATGCGTTGCTAAGCCCTTCCTGCACAATGCGATAGGCACAATTCTTCAGTGCGTCTGAAACGTCTCCACAGGTTTGGGAGAGTTCGCTTTCGACGTGGGTGTTCGTATGTTCACAATGGGTTTCGATCGCGAGCAGAATCACTTCCCGCAAGCTCGCGTTCTCAAGCTCAGGCAGCATCAAACCCGTTGAGACCTTGCGAATATCCTGCAGTGTATCCCCCAGGATGCGCTTCACGTTGTCGTACTCCTTGTCGGCATTTCCCCGTGCTTTTGCAGCGCGTCGCAAGCTTGGCAATCGGAGGAGAGCGTAAGACAGCATTTGTGCGGGGCCATCGTGCAGGTTTGATCCAACTTGTTGAAGCACCCTTTCATTGACGGTAGCCACGTCCTCGTTTGCCTTTCTCAGGCTTGTTCGGAGGCCCTCGTTTTGCAAAAGCAAGCCTTCGAGCTCATTCACTTTGTGACCCAGCTCGTGTTTTTGAACCAATATGGTTTCGCTGCCACGCGAGACAATCAGTGACAGCAACGAGACCATCAATACCGTAATTACACCTACGATTGACCAACTGGCCAAACTTGCACTTGTGATGTCCGCCCCAAGTTGATCGCCATTTGCGTAAAACTCAGAAACTGCAATGATCTCACGTGATTTTGGTTCCCGGACGGGCGCGTAGACTTCCAGCAGTCTTCGGCCGGTTGCCCTCTCGGGCGCGTCTTCATCGTGGGGACCATCTTCATAGTCGGCACCGATGCTCCCAGCCAGCGCCTTGTTGAAGCTTTCGGATGGCGGAAACTTCAAGCCAATCATCTGATGGAATGAACTGTAGATAATGGTTCCATCCTTCCTCCAGATTTTTATGGATACGATCCTTGAATCCGCCCGCGATTGGGCCAGCAGCCCATCCAGCTTTGCGCGCGATTCAAGTGTTAAAGTGTCTGACTTGTGAATCTCGTTGACGAGGGGAGCAATCAAGCCATCCATATAGATCAGTGTGGCCGACGCAGTATTGTTGATTACCGCTTCGCTGATCCTGTTTGAGATCCACCAACCCATCACCGCCATTCCAGGGACCAAAATGGCGATTGCCGCCAAGGCAAACTGTCGTTTGAGGTCAAGGCCGTGCCAAATGCTTTTGATTTTATTCAACATGAGGCAGCCAGATTATGACCAAGTTGCCAAGTTTGGCAAATCTCGGGAATTCGACTGTTGCTCAGGCTCAGAAATGTGAGATTAATTTGTTCTTGGTTTGATCCAATTCGATTGCTTCGAAGCGGAATCAGGGTCCTTCGGCCATAGCTGAAAGAATTTCATTGAGTTTCAATCTCTCGGCCAATTTCCTTGGTGTATCACGCTTCTTGTCTCGCGCATCGGGATTTGCGCCCGCCTTGATCAGAACGGTGACGGCT
>JANMKJ010000173.1:0-2315 GCA_031371945.1 Rhodobiaceae bacterium | reverse complement strand
TTTGCCCGCAGCTTTGACCGCGTCCACGCCTATGAACTGCTGAATGCAGGCGTCGACGAAGTCTTCCGCGAGGTGTTTTCAACGTCAGTTGATATGGGAGAGCGTGTTCTGGTGGCCTTGGGACAGCATCCCTTCGAGGCCCATCGCGCCGCCAAAACCTTCAAGAGCTATGACGAGAAAGTCATCCGCGAACAAGCCCGCCACACTGGCGATACTGAAAAGATGGTTGATATCGCCCGCACCAGTCGCGCCGAACTTTCCCGCATTCTTGCTGGCGACAGGTTGTCGCCACCGGTGAATACGGATCAAGCCTGGGAAGACTCCGATGGCCGCAGCTAGGCTGCCACTTTACGTCCTTCAGCACCTCTGGCGCGGCGAGTTTCCCCTGCACCTGGCCTTCTGGCGCTATCTTGTGACCTACGGCCTTGTCCTGAATTTGGGCTCAACACTTGCGGCCCTCGCGGTGGTGTTGGCAGAAGGCCCGATAGCACTCGCGGTGGTTTTGCATTTGCTACCCCTGCCCTACGCGGTAGTCGCCACTGTTGGAACCTGGCGCAGTGCGCATTGTTTTCAAGGAAACCGCAATTTGGCCAATGGCGCAAAATTCTTCGCTGTTTTCTGGACTGTCCTCATGCTCTTCATTTAGGAAGCTTGCTGGTTCGAATGACCTGCGATAAACAGGGCCATGTCACAATCCCTCCATGAAATTAAGGTCGATCCACGCAACGCTGGAATTCTGATTTCCGTCAACGGCACCTTGTTGCCACGCGATAAAGCCATGGTGTCAGTTTTCGATTCCGGCTTCATTTTGGGGGATGGCGTGTGGGAAGGATTGCGCCTGGTGGGCGGAGGTGTTCCCTTTCTTTATGCCCACATCGAACGGCTCTACGAAGGCGCTAAAGCGATATTTATGGATGTTGGAATTACCCCGCAGGATTTGGTAGCCCGCCTGTTTGATTGCATCGATGCCAACAAGATGCATGACGGCGTGCATATCCGGCTGATGGTCACGCGCGGCGTGAAGGCAACGCCCTATCAGGATCCACGCGTGACGATCTCTCCGGCAACGATCGTGATCATCCCCGAATACAAAACACCAAGCCCGGATAAATTCGCCGCCGGCATGAAGCTGTTTACCGTGCATGTCCGGCGCGGCGCACCCGATGTGCAGGACCAGAAGCTCAATTCCCATTCAAAGCTCAACTGCATTACCGCCTGCGTCCAGGCCATGAACGCCGGGGCAGACGAAGCGCTGATGCTTGATCCACTAGGCTTCGTGGCTACATGCAATTCCACTCACTTCTTCATCGTCAGGCGGGGTGAGGTTTGGACATCTTCAGGCCAGTATTGCATCCCCGGCATCACCCGCAGCAACATGATCAGGCTCTGCAAAGCCAACGACATTCCGGTTTTTGAAAAGCAGTTTTCACTCTATGATGTCTATGGCGCCGACGAGGCCTTTGTAACTGGCACTTTTGCCGGCCTCATTCCGGTGCGCGAAGTTGATGGCAGGCCAATGCGCCATCCGCTGTCCACTGAAAACTGGAACGGTGCTGGTCCCATTTCCCAGCGACTGTCGAAACTTTACAAGGAACTTTGCGCGGCAGAGTCAAGCCGACAACTCTGATGTTTATCGAGTTTCTGTTGACCGCAATCCTCATCGAACTCACGCCTGGACCGAACATGGCCTGGCTTGCCCTTCTCGGTGCATCCCGCGGCCGGTTGTCGGCACTCGGTGCCGTTGCTGGAATTGCCCTGGGCCTTGCCATTGCGGGCATTGCGGCCGCACTCGGTGTATCAGCACTTATCGGTACCACGCCATGGCTGTTCCAGGCCCTGCGCTGGGCCGGTTCCCTGTATTTGGTCTACCTCGCCTGGGATGCCTGGCAACAGTCTGCCGGCAGCAAGGACGAGAAGTTTGATCAGCCAATTTTCAAATATTTCACCCAGGGCCTGATTGGCAACATGCTGAACCCGAAGGCCTACCTCGTGTATGCTGCAGTCCTTCCCCAGTTCATTGACACCAAACAGGCGGTATTAATGCAATTGGCAACTTTGACTGCTGCCTATGTGGTAATGGCAACGGCCATTCACGCAGGCATTGCCCTGTTGGCCGGAAGTTTCAGCGGCTTTTTTACGCAACCGACAAAATTCCAGGTCATGAGCAGAGTGTTTGCCGTGCTGCTTGCAACCGTGGCCAGTTGGTTTTTCTTTGCAACCGGAGTGAAGTCATGAGCGTCAACATCGCCATGTGGTCTGGCCCCCGCAATATTTCCACGGCGATGATGTATTCCTTTGGCAACCGCCCTGACTGC
>JANMKJ010000123.1:0-2335 GCA_031371945.1 Rhodobiaceae bacterium | reverse complement strand
TATCTTGCCCTTGTTTTCAATTTTGGCAACCCGCATGGGGCCAATTTCGCCCGTGGAATGTACGTGCGTTCCACCGCAGGGCTGCAGGTCCACACGTCCGTCTTCGCCAATCATGACAAGGCGCACGCGGCCGGTTCCCATGGGTGGCTTCACTGACATGGTTCGCACCAAATGCAGGTTGGCTTGCATTTCATCATCCGTAATCCAGCGAAAAGTCACGGCATGGTCTTGCGCGATGAGCTGGTTTATGCGTGCGGACAGCTCATCCTTGTCAGGTATCTGGCCTTCTGGAATGTCGAAATCAATGCGCCCGCCATCTTCTGAAATGGAGCCACCCGTGACTGGAAATGGAACGCATGCACACAGCAAATGCATCATGGTGTGGGCTCGCATGTTGCGATAACGGATGGACCAGTCGAGCGTCAGGGTGACGCGATCACCCACAGCTGGCAGCGCATCCGCGTTCGCCGCGACGTGAACAACATTCTTGGCTTCGTCGTAATTCGTCGAGGTTATGGCAATTGTGTTTGCACCGAATGACAATGAACCCACGTCACCCGGTTGGCCACCGGCACTTGCATAGAAATTGGTCTGGTCGAGAACGACCCCACCCTGGTCATTGATAGCCACCACTGTTGCTTCAGTCGATTTCAGGAAGGCGTCTTCACGGAAAAGCAGGATGGTCATGCTCAAACGGTTTCAAATACACTTGGCACTTCGGATGTGCGGGTCAGCCAGGAAGGTACTGGCAAATCCTTGGATCGCAAGAATTCCGGATTGAAAAGTTTTGAGGCATATCGTGAACCATAGTCGCAAAGCACAGTGACGATGATTTTCCCCGGACCCAGGAGTTTTGCCAGGCGGATTGCTCCCACCACATTCACCCCCGTCGATCCCCCCATGCACAGTCCTTCATGTTCCAGCAGGTCGAACGCCATGGGAATGGCTTCACTGTCTGGAATCTGGAAAGCCTCATCGACCACCGCACCTTCAAGGTTTGCGGTGATGCGACCCTGGCCGATTCCTTCAGTGATCGAAGACCCTTCGGACTTGAGCTCACCGGTTTTGTAATAGCTGTAGAGTGCAGCGCCCATCGGGTCGGCGAGAGCAATTTTCACATTTTTGTTTTTTGATTTCAGTCCCATGCTGACGCCGGCCAAGGTCCCGCCTGAGCCCACGGCACAGGCAAAGCCATCAATCTTGCCAGCGGTTTGTGCCCAAATTTCCGGAGCAGTAGTATCAATATGGGCCTGGCGGTTGGCTACGTTGTCAAACTGGTTGGCCCATACGGCACCCAGCGCCTTGGCAAGCCGGCCGGAATACTTCACGTAGTTGTTTGGGTTCTTGTAGGCGACCGCTGGAACTTCAACCAATTCAGCACCAAGCTGGCGGATGGCGTCTTTCTTCTCCTGGCTCTGGGTCACTGGAATAACGATGATCACCCGAAATCCCAAGGCGCGACCAACCATCGCGAGGCCAATGCCGGTATTGCCCGCGGTTCCTTCAACAATGGTGCCGCCGGGTTGGAGCTCGCCGCTGGCAATTGCGCTTCTGATGATCGACAGGGCCGCGCGGTCCTTCACCGATTGGCCAGGGTTCATGAACTCGGCCTTGCCCAAAATCGTGCAGCCCGTGAGTTCACTGGCCCTTCTCAGTTTAATGAGCGGCGTGTTGCCGATCGCACCAATTACGTCCTGCTTGATATCCATGGGGAAATGCTCCGAATTTTGTAAGCTGCAATGCCCCGAGGGGTTTGGTCCCTCAAATATGTAACTTGGCGGACAGCTGCGCAAGGGTGGCGAGAGACTGGCGTAAAAAAGCCGATGCAATCATGCACCGGCTTTTTAAACTGGCTCCCCGACCTGGACTCGAACCAGGGACAATTCGATTAACAGTCGAATGCTCTACCAACTGAGCTATCGGGGAATGGTGGCGCCGCTATAGCAGAGCGGCATGTTTACGAAAAGACTTTTGTTATTTCCTTAACAGGCCCCATATGGGGTGGGATTTATGAGGAAATGTCGTGGCTCAAGTCAGTTTTGCTGGGTTTAAAATCAACCTCCCCAGAAACCGCCTGCTGCGCGTGGCGCTGGGGGTCGTGCTTATATTATGCGGATTATTGGGTTTCCTGCCCATCCTGGGTTTTTGGATGGTCCCTTTGGGCGTCATCGTGCTGTCAGTTGATTCGGCCATTGTCCGCAGGTTTCGGCGCAATGTGACGGTTAAGACGGGATATTGGCTGCACCGGAACTGGCCCAATATTGCAAAGAAAATTGGATTTGGACCACTGCGGGACGCAAAACTGTAGAAACTTCTGGAGGCCTCGCCCAGAATC
>JANMKJ010000065.1:0-2242 GCA_031371945.1 Rhodobiaceae bacterium | reverse complement strand
CCAGCGTTGCCCAGGGAAATTTCGGTAAGCGAGATGCCAAGCTGCCCAGTCTTTTCATTCACCACCACGATGAGCCCGCGCGCCACCTCGTTGCCATTGACCAGCAACACAACGGGTTCGGAAAGTTCCTTGTCGAGGGTTACAACTGAGCCCGGCCCCAGCGCCATGACCTTGGACAGCGGCATCCGCGTGGTGCCAAGGATCACCTGCACATTGACCGGAATTTTAAGGATCGATCCATGCGGCAGGCCACCCGCCATCTGGTTGCCAAGTCCGGCATGGCGCGGGCTTGCCTCTCCGGCATTGGACAGGTTCAAGGCTTTCTCAAGTACGGCCGCATTGGCGCCTTGGTCCACTGCGTCACCGCCGGGAGAACTGTCATGACCGCCCGCCGGTGATGATTTCTCGAAATTCTCGTCCATTCAAGGTTCCCTTAGATTACTGGCGGCGTCAATTCGAATGCCAATCTTCAACCCCTAAGCTTGTGGGAAAATTGTGACCCCCAAAACACTTAATTCGATCACGTCAATTCAGCTGGTTGACCGGCGCCTGCAGGCTGAGGCAGAATTTCTTGTCGGTTTGGCCCAGTTTCGCGTTGAACAGCTTCACCCCTTCACTGCACACGGCGACCGGACTGCTGATATCGCTCTCCAATCGGATGAGCTGGCCCGTCTGGAAGCTGGTGATGCTGTCCAAACTCATCTGCAATTCGGCCAGCACGACGACGAGCTCGACCTCTATGCTTTCGACCCGGCTGGAAATCTGGCTGCCCCATTCCGACACGGCAGGTGCTGCCATTGGGTGTTTTTCCTCGTCCAAGGGCCGGAAAAGCGTCGTAAGTTCTTCCGGCATTTCAATCAGCACTTCGCCGCTGTAGCCATGGATGTTGCAAAGAATTCTCACTGAAACAAACGGCTTGAACACCGGATAGAGTGGATCCTCGTGCGGGTCCTGGGGAGGTGCTATGAAGAATTCCTTGAGCGTGATGTTGGGGAAGGCCGCTGGCAAGGCACGACCGATGACTTTGAACAGGAGTCCCATCACCGAACGTTCAATCTTCGAAAATGGCCGGGGATCAGCAAAGGCTGGCTCATTGCCGACACTGCCGAACACGGCATCGCAAATTCCGAAAACCGTCGGTCGGTCGATGGTGATACGCATGCTCTGGCGCAAATCGCCACATACCAGCAGTTCGGAAATGCTGGAATTCTCTTCGGCGTCCTCCGCCACTTCCAGATCCGACCGCGAAAACCGGTCAAATACGAAATCCGGCGCAATCGATGAAATGCTGAGGATCTCGCGCGACAGCCGCTGGGTAAAACGTCCAAAGCCCTTGGGCAGCATGGCCAGGTTGTTGCCCGGCGAGCTTGCCTTGGAGCGAATGGCGTCGATCGAAAGTGGTTTGCTGGGTGTCGATGTTTCGATGTTGTTCATAGCTTAATGCCTTATGCCGCTGCCTTGACTACAGCACCATGGTTCAACGTTTCTTCTTCCACCTGGTTAATCGTCGGCCGCTCGTAGGCGGAAATTGTCTTGCGACCATGTTCAAGCGCCACCTGCGGTATTGCGCCGTTCATGTAGGCAATGAGCGTCTGCTTGATGATCACGTAGAGCCTCACCTTCTTCTCGCGCACAGATTTGATCTTGGTGGCAAGTGGTCCGAAGAAACCGTACGAGAAGAAAATTCCAGCGAACGTGCCAACGAGGGCTGCACCAATCAGGTGGCCCAAAACTTCCGGCGATTCGTTAAGGGCACCCATGGCGTGGATAACGCCCAGCACGGCTGCAACGATGCCCAGCGCCGGCAACCCGTCGGAAATACCGAGCATGGCGTGGTAAACCTTCAGCTTGTCGTGGCCAATGGTTTCAATCTCCTCATCCATGAGCGCTTCAATTTCATGGCTTCGCGCATTGCCGATCACGATGAGGCGCGCGTAGTCACAGATGAAATGCAACAGCGCGTGGTCCTTCAGAATGGTGGGGTAAGCCTTGAAGATGGATGATTCCTCGGGATTGTCCACGTGGGTTTCCATTTCGGTACGCGATTTCGACCGCAATTCCTTCATCAACCCGTAGAGCAGTGCCAGGAGATCCAGGTATTCCTGAGGTTTTGGCGTGGATTCCTTGATGGCTTCCATGATGCCGACAGCCGTATCCTTCACGATTTTCATCGGGTTGGCCACAAAGAAACTGCCGATGGCGGAACCCAGGATGATGATGAATTCAAATGGCTGCCACAGCA
>JANMKJ010000024.1:0-4524 GCA_031371945.1 Rhodobiaceae bacterium | reverse complement strand
CACGCAGGCGCGAAAGCCCCGCGCTGATGTCAGTAGTCACCTCGTCGTCCGTATAAGGTCCAGACGTGTCATAGACGACAACTGGTGGCTCCCCTGCCGTTGGATGTACCGAAATCTCGCGCATCGGAACGGCAAGCCCGGGGTAAATGCGACCGGGCTTGTAGACCTTGCGGGATGCAGGAAATGATCCTGAGCTTATTTTGGGTATTTCAACGTCCCCAGAGGTGAGTCTCATGAGCAGCGACATCGGCCTTTTCCCTTCCTACGCCAGTTTGAACTGGATCAGGTTCAAGGGTCGCCATGCCGCGCTTCCACGCCTAATGACCTCTCAGCCCCTATAACGGGACTCCCCCGGTGAGTAACAACCTATAGGTGTTTTATTGGGAATCGTCAACTGGGATTGAATGGTGGTGCTCCCTGCGGGAATCGAACCCGCCTTTACAACGTGAGAGGCTGTCGTCCTAACCGATAGACGAAGGGAACCTGAGACCACGAACGTGTCTATAACTGGCAGCAGCGTGGAGTGCAAGTTTCACGGGCTCGCAACTTTCACCCGCAACAGGACCTTGCGCGAACTGATATCGATCACGAAGACTTCATTTCCCGCATTTATGGTGAGCTTGTCGCCCGTAACCGTGGCCTCGCGGGCCAGCGCACCATTCGGCAAGCCCAGCTCCACTTCACCTGTTCCTTCAGGAACAACGGCCCGGTTTTTGATCTTGTAGATAATACCGATGATAAGGCCTATGAACAGCAAAACCAGAATAGCCCCCATGAAATACACGGCCCACACCAGGAACCGGTTCACCGGCGGGGCTTCACCCACATCAGAGTTTTGACTATCCATGACTTCTCAACTTTCCCAAATACTCACTGCAACGGTCGAAACCAGCGATCGGCTCGACCGTTTCCTGGCGGCGGCCTTTCCCGATGTGAGCCGCGCCCGCTTTCAAAGGTTTATTGCCGATGGGCAGGTGACTGTCGAGGGCATTCCCGCAACTGAAACCCGCCACAAGCTGAAAGTCGGACAGCGGGTTACCTGCGCCATTCCGCCCGCTGCAGATCCTGAGCCCCAAGCGGAAGTCATCCCGCTTGACGTTATCTACGAAGACAAGGACCTGATCGTCATCAACAAGCCACCAGGCCTCGTCGTGCATCCCGGGGCGGGCAACGAGACAGGAACGCTGGTCAATGCCCTGATAGCCCACTGTGGTGACAGTCTTTCCGGCATTGGCGGCGTTAAACGCCCAGGCATCGTCCACCGGTTGGACAAGGATACCAGTGGACTTCTGGTGGTTGCCAAGAATGATGCTGCCCATCAGGGACTGTCAGAGCAGTTTGCCGCCCACGGCCGCGACGGCAGGCTGGAGCGGGCCTACCAGGCAATCGTCTGGGGTGCTCCGGAACGCAGCAAGGGCATTGTTTCAGCCAATATCGCGCGGAGTAACACCAACCGCCAGAAGATGGCAATTTCCAAGTCGGCCACGTCGCGGGAGGCCGTCACCCACTATGAAGTCATGGAGAGTTTTGGCAAACCACCCGTAGCATCCCTCGTCCGATGCGTGCTGGAAACGGGCAGAACACACCAAATACGTGTGCATATGACGCATATCGGACATCCGCTTTTGGGTGACAGGGTGTACGGACAAAGCTTCAAAGCCTCGCTCAATAACCTCGATGATGCCGCGCAGAATGCCGTTAAGCTATTGAATAGACAGGCACTTCACGCAGTCACCTTGGGATTTGAACACCCCCGGACTGGCAAGGCCCTGCACTTCGAAAGCCCATTACCCGCAGACATGAAATTTCTTCTCAAGGCGATCAAGGCGTCTTCAAAATAAAGTGAAACTGTAACTGATACAGTATCTTTTTTTCGACGTAATCATAACTATATTTGGATGCACCCGAGCGGAAAGCTCAGGTATTAGGAAGGAAAACAGAATTATGGCCCGTGCCACATCATTACCGGCAATTTCCGCAGGCGAAGGCGGACTAAATCGCTACTTGCAGGAAATTCGCTTGTTTCCGATGCTCGCTCCGGAAGAAGAATTCATGCTCGCCAAGCGCTACAAGGAGCATGGTGATGCCAAGGCCGCTGAACGCATGGTCACCAGCCATTTGCGCCTCGTGGCCAAGATCGCCATGGGCTACCGCGGCTACGGCCTTCCAATCGGTGAAGTCGTATCGGAAGGCAACGTGGGTCTGATGCAGGCTGTCAAGCGTTTTGAGCCAGACAAGGGATTCCGCTTGGCTACCTACGCCATGTGGTGGATCAAGGCTTCGATCCAGGAATATGTCCTGCGGTCCTGGTCGCTCGTGAAAATGGGTACCACGGCGAGCCAGAAGAAACTGTTCTTCAATTTACGCCGCATGAAGGGCCAGATCCAGGCCTTGGAAGAAGGCGATCTGAAGCCGGAGCACGTGAAACAAATTGCCACGACACTGGGTGTTGACGAGCAGGAAGTAGTCAACATGAACCGCAGGCTCGGTGGCGATGCTTCGCTGAACGCCCATGTGAGTGCTGATGCCGAGGGTGAATGGCAGGATTGGCTCGTTGATGACACCGCAAATCAGGAAGAGATCCTGGTGGGCAACGAGGAATCCACCATGCGCAATGCAATGCTCAGGCAGGCTTTGGAAAAACTCACTGACCGTGAACGGCGCGTCTTTGAAGCCCGCAAGTTGCAGGACGATCCCATGACTTTGGAAGACCTGTCGAAGGAATTCGACGTATCCCGCGAGCGTATTCGCCAGATCGAGGTCAGGGCGTTCGAGAAGGTTCAAAAGGCGGTAAAAAACGCAGCCCAGAAAGCACTGGCACCAAAACCGGCAGCCCTGGCCTACACCTAATACAACCCATCGGTGCCAAGCGGTTTGATATCGCTTGGCATCTCCGCAAAGAAAATCTGCACCGCCCATATCTTGTTTCCGCGCTGCACGACACCGGTAGAAACGTACCTGTAACCGCTATTGACCAGGGTTTTGCGGTGGGATGCACTGTGCACCCATTGCTGAAAGAGCCGGCCGGCTTTAGCCCTATCGGCCTCGCCCTTTTGCGTGTCCCTGGCAGCATTTTCGGCCATTTGCGGTATGCGCATTGGATTTCCCAAGAAATAGCGAACCCGCGAATCGAATTCATAACCCGAGCTCGACCTGTGCCCCATGAAATTGTTGAGCATCATGTCGGCAGCATGCGCCCTGGCCGCGTCCTGCAGCAGTTTGCTCGGTTTCAAGGCTCCTAGACCTTTTGTGGCACGGTAGGAATTGGCTTGCGAAAGCAGCTCCGTCTCCAGGTCACCACGGATTTGGGCATCCTCAGGCAAGTTTCTGAGTATATCACGAGCTATTTCAACATAGGTTTTTGCCGAAGCCTCAACGGCAGTGCCTATCATCAGGGTTGCACCTACTAAACACGCGATTGCAAGGATCCTAAGAACTATGAGTTTTTTGTAAAAATACTTCATCCGTAGCTCTGCCAATTATTAAAATTTTACACATTGTTACCAAATTCTCACCCAGTATGCCGTTTGAACCCTTATTTGGCCACCTCGCACGATGAATTCCAAAGCTGCTCAAGTCTCTTCTACCTGCAAAGAGGAAATCGAATCTCTCAAACAGCGTCTCGCACGTCTGGGCAGCCATGACCAGGATACGGGCCTGTTGAACCACGAAGCCATCATGAACCTGATGAACGTGGAAATTGCCAAGGCCGTAACCCGCCAAACCCGCGCCGCCTTCATCGAGATCCGCATCAAGGGGCTTTCACGCATCGGCGAAGTCTACGGACGCAAAGCCATTGGTTCGGTTATCCGGCAATTGGCCGAACGGCTGGAACTGGCAAACATGGTGAGCCCCATTATCGGCCGCATCGACCACAAAAGCTTCGGAATTTTCCTCAACCAGATCGATGACCCGGTTTTGGCTTTGCAAACGGCAAAGGAACTGGTCGCGCTCTGCAACAGACCCATGCCCTGGGGTCAAACGAACCTGTCGGTTGAGGCCATCGCCGGCGTGGCCCTGACATCAGACGGTGAAAATGACGCAGCAACCCTGTTGCACCACGCAAGCCTTGCCTTGCGCGCCTCGGCGGAAGTGGGCAGCCCCGGTTACTCGTTCTACAATCCCGACGACGGACCCATAGCCAAACGTCACAATGATCTTGTCAAAATTATCACCCAGGCCGTCGAGCAGGGGGAATTTGAACTGGTCTACCAGCCGTTTTTCGATTTCCAATCCGGCCATCTTGCTGGTTTTGAAGCCCTGATGCGACTAAAGCATCCCGAATTCGGGTCCATTACCCCAACTGAATTCATCCCCATAGTGGAGGAGATCGGACTCATTTCAAAACTGGGTGCCTGGTGCATTGAAGAGGCTTGCCGAACAGCGTCATCGTGGCCGTCCAACCTTGTCATTGCCGTCAACTTTTCTGCCGCGCAATTTTATACAGGAACGCTTCTGAAGGAAGTCAACCTCGCACTACAGAATGCACAATTCCCGGCTTACCGCCTTGAAGTTGAAATCACC
>JANMKJ010000018.1:0-3345 GCA_031371945.1 Rhodobiaceae bacterium | reverse complement strand
CGCTGTGTCGTGTTCCTGGCGGCCGACGAGGCGGGATTCATTACCGGTTCAACCCTGTCCGCCAATGGCGGTCAGTACATGATATAATAACTGATGCAGATTGTGGCTGCGAACCTGTCGTGCGAACGCGGCGGCAGGCTGGCTTTCAGTAATCTGGATTTCGCAGTGGCCGCTGGCGAATTTCTGCAGCTCACCGGACCCAACGGCGCTGGCAAGTCGTCGCTGCTGCGGATCATTGCCAACCTCGGCGATATAAGTTCCGGCCACATTGAACTGCACAATGGCGATTCCGATCTCACCCTTGCCCAGCAATCCCATTACATTGCCCACGCTGATGCCGCAAAAACGGCCCTGACAGTGACCGAGAACCTGCAATTCTGGGGCGACTTTCTCGGTGGCGACAATATCGCCGGGGCTCTTGGCAGCTTAAACCTCCAAACCCTTGCCGATTATCCCGTGGCACTTCTGTCGGCGGGCCAAAAGCGCAGGCTGGCGCTGGCAAGATTGTCACTCGTTCCGCGAAAAATCTGGTTGCTGGATGAACCGAGCGTGGGTTTGGACGAGGCCTCGCAGGGCCTGCTTGTGGGCTTGATGCAGCAGCATCTCAATGCTGGCGGCCTGATCATTGCCGCAACCCATGTGCCGCTAGGCGTGGAACCCGATAGAAATCTCATCTTGCAGGGAAAATCGTGAGACCGTTGCTAAGCCTCATGCGGCGTGATCTTACCCTTGCTACCCGGCAAGGCGGTGGGGCAGGCACGGCCCTTGGCTTTTTCCTCGCTGTATTGGTCCTGCTGCCCATCGGCCTCGGACCTGATCAATTCACCCTGCAGCGCCTCGCCCCTGGTATCTTGTGGATCACGCTTCTGCTCTCCGTCCTGCTCTCAGCCGACCGTATATTCCAACAGGACTACGAGGATGGTTCACTGGAAATCATGGCCATGTCATCACAGCCCCTGGAGCTCGTGGTTCTGGCCAAGGCCTTGAGCCATTGGCTTTCCACCAGCCTGCCCCTGGCCATTGCCGCACCCTTTCTGGGTGTGCTGCTCAATCTTGCGACGGAAATTATCTGGCCACTGCTGCTGGCAATGGTGCTGGGCTCGGTCGCACTATCGCTCATCGCCTGTGTGGGCGCTTCCCTCACGCTCAATCTGCGGCGCGGCGGCTTGCTCATTTCTGTTCTGGTATTGCCGCTCTATGTTCCGGTTCTCGTGTTTGGCCTGTCTGCGTCCACGGGCAGCGTTGAACTGGTCACACCCTCGCTCCTTATTTTATCCGCAATTGCACTGGCAAGTCTGGTGCTGGCACCTCTCGCTGCAGCTGCGGCGCTGCGGGCCTATCTCAAATGATCAAACTGAATTAAAAACACACCATGCAACAATTTGCCAATCCAGCCCGCTTCCTGAAAATTGCCAATGCCGTGCTACCCTTTGTCTGGACTGTCACGGTTATACTTTTCGTCATAGGTCTCTATGGCGCATTGGTATCGTCACCTGCCGACTATCAACAGGGTGAAACCGTGCGCATCATGTTCGTCCATGTGCCCGCCGCCTGGATGGCCATGTTCGTCTATTCCGTCATGGCGCTTGCCAGTGCTGTGGCCATCATTTTCCGTCACCCGCTCGCCGATGTTGCCGCAAAGACTGCAGCCCCCATCGGGGCGGTGTTCTGTTTTCTCGCCCTTGCCACAGGCTCTCTCTGGGGCAAGCCCATGTGGGGTGCCTGGTGGGTGTGGGATGCGCGTCTCACGTCCATGTTCGTGCTCATGCTGCTTTACCTGGGCTACATTGCCATCTGGCAAGCCATCGAAGAACCCGGGCGCGCTGCCATGATCGCCCGCATTGTCGCCCTGGTGGGCTTCATCAATATTCCCGTCATCAAATTCTCGGTGGACTGGTGGAATTCACTGCACCAGCCCGCCAGCGTATTTAAAATGGGGGGGCCGAGCATCGACGCTTCAATGCTCTGGCCTCTCCTGGTCATGGGGCTGGCCTACACGTTCCTGTTTCTCGCCCTGCATCTTGTATGCATGCGCAGCGAATTGGCACAGCGCAAACTCCGGACAATTCTCATCGCGCGGGGTCGCGCGAATTGATGGACTGGTCCGCTGCCCATGCCGGTTTTGTAACCGCTTCCTATCTTCTCAGTACAATCTGCATCGCGGGCCTCGTCATCTATGTTTTCAGGCGCGACGCACAGGCCAAAAAAATCTTGACCCAGATTGAGAACTCTCATCGTGAGTGAAAAACCAAGATTCAGTTTCGCACTATTGCCCATTCTGATTTTTGCAGGTCTTGCAATTGTCTTCTGGAAAGGCCTCTCCGGAAACCCGTCAGAACTACCTTCCGTGCTGATCGGCAAGCCGGCCCCTGACGTCAATCTTCCGGCCATCGCAGAGTCCGGCATTCCGTCCTTCACCACCAAGGACCTGCAATCGGGTAATGTCAGTATCGTCAACATCTGGGCATCGTGGTGTGGGCCGTGCCGGGTCGAACATCCGCTCCTGATGGAGGTTGGTTCCCGCAAGGACGTTCGCCTCTTCGGCATCAACAACAAGGATAGCGCTGAAAATGCCCGGCGTTTTCTTGGCACCCTTGGCCAGCCCTTTGCCGCAATCGGGGCCGATGCCAGCGGCCGCACCACGATCAACTGGGGAAGTTACGGGGTGCCGGAAACATTCATCGTCGATGGCAAGGGGATTATCCGCTTCAAGTGGATCGGCCCGCTTTCGCCGGACGTTCTGGACAAAATCCTGCCCGCAGAAATCGAAAAGGCAAGACTTCCCCTGTAAAGTTTAGCGAGCCTTGCGCGGACGTAGCTTGCGAACCGGCTTTTCGGGCTTCTCGGGTTCCTTATCTTCGACCCTGTCAAGCTCGCCCGCAAGAACAACGAGTGAATCCAATACTGTCTTGCGGTCGCTGGCGGGCAATAGCGCCAGCATTTGTCGGTCAACTTCCTCTGCCCCCGATTGAGCCTGTTTCAGCATTTTCTTGCCAATGGGCGTAAGCCGTATGGCATTGGTACGGGCATCGTCCTTGGTGCGGCGGCGCTGCAGATAGCCCTGTGCCATCAAACGTGCCACGAGGTCAGCCAGCGTCGAGCGATCGATGCCGGTCATCTTCACAAGTTCCGTTTGGCTCCTGCCATCCTGGGCGTCGGCTGCCAACAATACCGTGAACTGACAATGTGTGAGGCCGGACTTGCCGGTTTCGCTCATGTAGAGATGAATGGAGTATTGTACCGACCGCTTGAGCAGATGTGAAAGTGATCGCGACAGTTGCTTCACGTCTTTGTTGCCGGTCATCAGCCCCTACTCCTGGACGGTTGAAACAGACAAATTTCTGT
>JANMKJ010000481.1:0-8556 GCA_031371945.1 Rhodobiaceae bacterium | reverse complement strand
GACATCAACCGGCTCTGTGCTGCGTATATACCGGAGTGGCTTTCCAAGGACACAGTTTCGGCAGCCGAGGTTGCCGCGTTCTATGCCGACCAGGAGAAGGTTCGCTGTGAGGAAACGTCGCTTAAAAAGGCCCTGTGGCTGCGCCAGGTTTCAACCGGCACGGCGTGGGGATGGCGTTTCTGGCGCGGGCTTCGGTTCGTGCTGCAAATGGCCGTTGGGCGGTTGCGTGACTACAGGCGCAAACTGCCCGCGACTGGCAGCAACGCCTCTGACGACTCCCACCCGGCAGCAAGCCTGGGGTCGCCCAGGTTTTCCGCGTTCGCAAGGATACCCGCGTTTTGCGCGGGCATCCTTCTTTGGTTTCGCGACGGTCCTTACTGACCCATGCGAACGGGCCGGCGGTCTGTGCTGGCACCGCTGATTTCCTTCATCCAGCTCGGCTTGCCGTTGCCCGTGCCGTTGCGCTTGGGCGCATTCGTGCCGCCATTGGGGCGACCTGCACCGGCATTGCGCGGACGCTCGCCCGAAGGCTTGGCATCACGACCAATGGGGTTCCACTGCTTTTTCTGGCCCTGGGGTCGCTGACCCTGGGGCTTGGTGCTGCGGCCGTTGGGACGCTTGGCTTCCTGTTCGGCAGGGGGAAGGGTTGCCTTGCCCAAGGCATGCAGTGCCACGGGAATGCTCTGGCGGATGGTGCGTTCGATGTCTTTCAACAAGGACCGCTCGTCACCGGCGCAGAATGCAATTGCCACACCTTCAGCACCGGCGCGCGCCGTGCGGCCAATGCGGTGGACATAGGATTCAGGCACGTGGGGCAGGTCGTAGTTGATGACGTGGCTGACGCCATCGACATCAATGCCGCGGGCAGCGATATCAGTTGCAACGAGGGCCAGAATCTTGCCAGCCTTGAACCCGGCCAAAGCCTTTTCGCGGTTGGCCTGTGACTTGTTGCCATGGATTGCCGATGCGGTGTAGCCCGCGGCTATAAGGCCCTTCATGATCTTGTCGGCACCGTGCTTGGTGCGGCTGAACACGAGGGTGCGGGTCATGTTGTTGTCTTTCAGGATATCAACCAGCACCTTGAGCTTGTTGGCCTGGTCGACGTGGATGACACTCTGGTTGACGCGTTCGGCAGTTGTTGCCACGGGTGCCACTTCAACCCGCACCGGGTTGGTCAACAGCCCGGCGGCAAGGTTTGCAATTTCTTTCGGCATGGTGGCCGAGAAGAACAGGTTCTGGCGGACTTTCGGCAGCATGGCCGTAATCTTGCGGATGGCGTGGATGAAGCCGAGATCAAGCATCTGGTCGACTTCGTCGAGCACCAACACTTCAACATTTGCAAGGGTGAGTGCACGGCGCTCGATGAGGTCAACGAGGCGGCCTGGGGTTGCCACGACGACGTCTACGCCGCCACGCAGGATATCGATCTGCTTGCCGATGGACACGCCACCGAATACCACAGCACGGGTGACTTTCAGGTTGCGGCCATAGGTCTTGAAGCTTTCGCCGATTTGCGAAGCGAGCTCGCGGGTTGGTGACAGGACCAGGACCTTGCAGGCATTCTTGGCCACGCGTTCGGTGGAGTGCGACAGGCGCTCAAGAATGGGAAGTGCAAAGGCTGCGGTCTTTCCGGTACCGGTTTGGGCGATGCCAAGAAGATCGCGGCCCTTCATGAGTTCAGGAATGGCGCGGGCCTGGATGGGGGTGGGCGTGTCGTAGCCTTCAGCAGCAATCGCCTTCAGAAGCGGAGCGGAAAGGCCGAGTTGGTCAAATGAGTTCACTGTATAATCTTTCTGTTTCGGACAGATGTGGGGAAAGCACAGAACATGTCCGAGTGACCATGTCGCGGGAATCGCAAGATGGTACTGGTTCTGTGCTTAAACAGATCCCACGTGAAAGGAGTGTTCGGAGTATTTCGTCCTGGCCGGAACAGCAGCTAGAGAGCTACCTCACGTTATTCTTATGTGGCCAAGGTCGATAGGGCTGCATATGCGCGTTGCACTGCAATATGTCAAGCTTTAAGCGCCGCGATGGCTGGCAGCAATTCCTCCATGGTATGCACGACAGTTAAAACACCCTCTTGTTTCAGGGCCTTAGCCTTCGAAACCGGATCATGGGCAACGCCAGTAAAACCGATGACATGGGTGCCTGCGGCCAGTGCCGCGGTAACGCCGGTTACGCTGTCTTCCACCACCACACACTTGTCGGGGGCAAAGCCTGCCCTGAAAGCCGCAAGCTGGTAAATGTCCGGCGCAGGTTTTCCGTATTTCACGTCCTCGAAGGTGGTGAGCCTGTCGCCAAAGAAAGGCTCAAGTCCGGTCATGCGCAAGGCTGCAAGGGCCCGGTGGCGCGGGCCATTGGTGCCAATGCTTTTGGGCAGGCCGAGGTGCTGCAGCATGGGGATGACGCCGGGCACGGTCTTGAGGTCACGCCGGTAAAGTTCAAGCATGAGAACGTCCTTGCGGTCGCTCAAGTCCTTGGGCAGCGCCTTGCCGAATTCCACTTCCACGGCTTCAATCATGCTTTCGAAAGTCGTGCCGACGAAGCGGTGATGCATTTCAGCTTCGCTCAGTGCAATGCCGTTCTCGGCCAGCAGTGCCAGGTCAACATCCATCGATATTTTTTCGCTATCGAGCAACACGCCGTCACAATCAAAAATAACGTGTGAGATCATTTTGCGCCGAGATGCCTGAAAGCCTTGATGACCTGCTCATAGACCGGCTTCTTGAACGGCACGATGATGTCGAGCATGGTGTCCATCCGGGCCCAACGCCAGGCATCGAATTCCTGCTTGTGGCCGGGAGGGGCGAGGTTGATTTCACTGTCTTCACCGGTGAAGCGCATGGCGAACCACTTTTGGGTTTGGCCGCGATACTTTCCCTTCCAGGAAACGCCGATCAAATGTTCCGGCAGGTCGTACCTGTACCAGTCGGGCGCCTCAGCGATGATGTCAGCAGAGGTGACGGCGGTTTCTTCGGCAAGTTCGCGCCGTGCGGCGAGGGCATGGTCTTCACCTTCATCAATGCCGCCCTGGGGCATTTGCCACCACTTGCCCACACCATCGTCGTTCTGTTTTTGAAACCTTCGGCCGATCCACACCAGGCCATCACGGTTGAGCAACATCACGCCGACGCAAGGCCGGTAGGCCGTAATCAGATTTGCAGCTTTCATTTAACCCAGTCTGCCCTTGTACATGGCGCTCACAGGAACCAGCAAAATGCCCTTTTCCTTGAGTTGTTTAGCCCATTCCTTGACGGCATCCAAGGTAACTTCAAGTCCCGAGCCTGTGCCAATTGCATAGCCGTTGGTCTTGGCCTCGTTTTCGAGAAGGTCAAGCGCTGTGGCTATGCTTTGCGGCGTTGGGTCACTGTCAATGACGATTTGCGCATGGCGGTGGGGCAGGTTTACGTCCTTGGCCACATCAGTTGACGAGGTCAGTGAGGTGGACGAGTCTTCGAGATAGACAAGGCCGCGCTTCTGGATTTCCTGCATCACCGGCTTCAGTGCGGCAGCGGTCGAGAGCAGGCGACCGCCCATATAATTTGTGACACCCGTGTAGCCGGTAAACCGGCTCATGTGCCAATGCAGTGCGTCAATGTTGGCGCCCACGTCAGCATCGGCGAGGAGGGTTTTTGGTCCGGGATTATTGGCCGGATAGCCCATGGGTTCCATGGGCAATTGCAACAGCACTTCATGGCCATTGGCGCGGGCCTTGTTGACCTGGGCCTGCAGGTTTTCCCCATAGGGTGCAAAGGCAAACGTGACATCGCCCGGTAAATCGTCGATGGCCGCCCTGGTGAGCTTGGCGTTCAGGCCCATGCCGCCGAGCATGATTGCAATTTTCGGGCGGTCCGAATGGATGACGCCCATGGGTGTCAGGCGGGCGTATACGTCAGAAGGCTTTTTCTTCGATGCGCTGATGCGGGGGAGTTGCTGGCCCGAACTGGTGTCGACGAGCTCTGGCACGGGGGCAGCGCGCAAGGGCCTGCGCGGTGCGACTTCAATGGCGGTTTCGGTGAGATATACATCGGGCTCGACGGATTTTTCGATGGTGACGGCGGGAGGGGCGTCGTCGGTCACGCTTTCTTCCGCAACAACTTCCTCTTCCGCGGGCGTGGTAGAGGCCGTTTTCATGGCTTCGGGGGCGGGAATTGCCGCGGTGATGATGGGTTCGCCGGCATAGGGGTAGGGGGTGCGGATTGCCCAGGCGGAAAGTGCCAGGAAACCTGCTCCCACAAAAACCGACGTGATCAAAAGCAGGCCCGGGCGGCGCGCCCAAAGGCGCTGCGTCAACTTTCGTTTTTTCAGGGGCTGTCGTAGCTCGTCGCGGCTCATAGAACTCTTGTCATTCACTCGATTCGTTGAACGGCAACTGTGGCGAGGAAACCGTTAACGTCTCATTAACCTTAAAACAAAAACAGGGCGCCTTGGGCGCCCTGCCTTGAAATAACGATGTGCCAGAGGCCTAGTTGGCCTTGGTTTCAACGCTTCCAGCCGGCTTTACATCAGCTGGCTTCACGTTGCTCACGACCTTCACGCCATGGAGGAAATCGATGGCGGCTTTCAGCTGCAGGTCCTTGGTCCGGTCTTCGGGCACATAGGCCGATGAACCACCGCCCTCGTCGCCACCACCTTCATTGGTCAAGTGACCCTTGAGGCTGGCTTCGCCTTCGGTCGACACGTTCTTGCCTTGCAGTTCAGGTGGCAATGGCTGCTCGATGACGATATCGGCATCGATGCCCTTGGCCTGAATGGAGCGGCCGGACGGGGTGTAGTAGCGGGCGGTCGTCAGGCGCAATGCACCCTGGCCACCGAGTGGGATAATGGTTTGCACGGAACCCTTGCCGAACGAGCGGGTACCGATGACGGTTGCGCGCTTGTGGTCCTGCAAGGCACCGGCGACGATTTCAGAAGCTGAGGCCGAACCGCCATTGATCAGGATGACCAGCGGCTTGCGATCGGTGATGTCACCCTTCTGGGCGGTAAACCGTTGGGCATCTTCGGCGTGGCGGCTGCGGGTTGACACCACCTCGCCCTGGTCGAGGAAGCTATCGGACACCGACACGGATTGATCAAGCAGGCCGCCTGGATTGTTGCGCAGGTCAAGGATATAGCCCTTGGCCTTATCGCCCATCTTGGCTTTCATCGTCGAAATGGCCTTGTCCAGGCCATCCTGCGTCTGTTCGCTGAACGAGCTGATGCGCAGGTAGCCAATGTCTTCACCCTCAAGGTTGGACTTTACCGACTGCACCTTGATTTCTTCGCGGATGAGCTTCACATCGAAGGGCGCCTGGTCCTTGCGCTGCACCGTAAGTGTGATCGGCGTGTTGACGCCGCCCCGCATCTTGTCAACGGCTTCGTTCAGGGTCATGCCCTGGATTTCGGTGCCGTCGATTTTCACGATGAGATCGTTGGAGAGGAGGCCCGCCTTGGACGCCGGCGTATCGTCTATGGGGGTTACTACTTTCACCACGCCATTTTCCATGGTGACTTCGATACCGAGGCCACCGAACTTGCCGGAGGTCTGAACGCTCATGTCTTCAAACTGCTTGGCGTTCATGTAGCTGGAATGGGGGTCAAGCGAGGCGAGCATGCCATTGATGGCGGCTTCGGTCATTTTGACTTCATCAGGATCTTCCACGTAGTCGGCCCGCACCCGGTCAAACACGTCGCCGAACAGGTTGAGCTGCTTGTAGTGGTCGGCATTGGAGGACGCAGCGACAGCATCGCCGAATACATGCCACAGCACGGTTGCCGACACGGCACCGGCGAAGACCAAGCCTATAGATTTTACACGATTGCTGACGTTCATTTACGAGCCTCTTTCATTCCACCAATCCACCACGGGGCCGAATCAACGGCCTCACCATTTTTCCTGAATTCAATATATAGCACGGGTCGTGCCTCCTGTACCTGATCCCCCAACAAAGTGACAGAAGAAGGGCCGTCACCCATTGTTCCTAACGGTTCTCCTGCCCGAACGGTTTGGCCCATTTCTGCGGATATGCCCTGGAGCCCGGCTAAAAGCACAAGGTAGCCCTCGCCGGGGTTCAAAATCAAGAGCTGTCCGTAGGACCGAAAAGGTCCCGCAAATTCCACCTTTCCATCGACCGGGGCGGTAATCTGGGCGGAAGCCCTGGTGGCCACGGCCATGCCGCGTAGGGTGCTTCCCAGACCATCATCGTCGCCAAAGTGCTTGAGGATCTGGCCCTGGGCCGGATATTCAAGCCGTCCCAGGCTTTTTGAGAAGATTGCCAGGGGTTTTTGCAGGGACGCCTCGAGACGGCGCTTTTCTTCTTCCAGGGCAAGGGCCTTATTGGTTTTGAGGGCCTCTTCCTGGGCTTTTGCCGCTGCAAGGTCTGCCACCAACTGTTTCAGGGATTTTGCCTTGCCGGCCAATTCAGTGGCGCGCCGCTTTTCAGCTTCGAGCCTGCCCGCGCTGTCAAATACCAGCTGCTTTTTCTGGATGATCAGTTCGCCCAGATCGATCTGGGCGGTCTTAAGACTTTGCATGCTGGCGTTGAGGGAGGCCTTATCCATTTCCATCTCGGTGCGGATACTGGCGAGGCGGGCGAGCTTGTCGGTCAGGATTGCCGCCTGGCCGCGAAGTTCCGGCACGATGGTGCCGAACATCATGGCACCGCGCAGTGCGGACAAAACGTCGCCGGGTTCAACCACGAGGGCGGGTGGCGGATTCTGTTCAAGCCGTTGCAGGCCAGCCAGTAATTCGGAGAGGACATCCTGCTTTTCCGCCAGTTCGGCACGAATGGTGATCTCTTCCTTGCGCAGTTTCAGGATGCGGTTCTCGGCGTTGCCAACGGCGGTTTCCTGGGATTGGATTTGCCTTGCGATATCAATGAGTTTGGCGGAGATGGCCTGTTGTTCGGCAATGGCTGCAGCGGTGTCGGTCTTGATTTTCTCCTGGGCCTGCGCCGACTGGGTTAATTCCTGTTCAACCGCGCCGAGCTCTCCCTCCTGGGGCACAGGCGTTTGCGCATGGGCGGCACAGCCCAAAAGTACCAAAAATGCGAATGCGCGAAAGGGAACCATCACAACAGTCAATTAGGCGGGGCGCTTGTCGAAATTGGGGCCCCGAAATGATCGACTCACGGCCGATGGTAGGGATGATTAACCAAAATGGTGACCGCACGGTAAATTTGTTCAAACAGCATGACGCGCACCAGCCGGTGGGGCCAGGTCATGGGGCCAAAAGACAGGAGCTGATGGGCGTTCTCGCGGGTTTGGGGGCTGTGGCCATCGGGGCCGCCTATCAGGAAGGCCAGATCCTGGGTTCCCTGGTCGAGATGGCGCTGCAGCAGCCTGGCAAAATCTTCACTGGAGAGAGCCTTGCCACGTTCGTCCAGCACAATGGCCGGGGATTTGGTTGCCAGCAGCCTTGCCTCATCGTCCATGCGCTGCGATGCGGTCTGGGCCTGGCTCTCGGCATAGTCATTGACGGCGCACTTGGTAATGCCCGCCTTGCGACCGAGGCCCTCGAGGCGCAATTGATATTCCTCGGCAATGGTCTTTTCGGGACCTGCCTTCAACTTACCAATGGCCAGCACCTGCAGCCGCAAGATCAGTCCGCTTGGGGTTCTTGCGGCGAATGTTCCGACCACAGCTTTTCCAGATTGTAGAAGCTGCGCACTTCAGGGCGGAAAAGATGCACGATCACGTCAACGGCATCGACCAGGACCCAATCACAGGTGTCCATGCCTTCCACCCGGATGTGGCGGTGGCCAGATGCCTTGAGCTTGTCCACCAACTGGTCGGCGATGGCGCCCACGTGGCGGTTGGAGCGGCCCGTGGCCACGACCATATTATCGGCAATGGCGGTCTTGCCATCGAGGTTGATTGAAATAACATCCTCGGCCTTGGCGTCCGCCAGCTGGGCCAGGATCAATTTCAACATGGTGGATTCGAGCGAAGGCAGGGGCTTGGGTGCCTTGACCTTGGCAGGGGCCGCGATTCTTGGCTTGGTCACGGCCACTGGTTTTTCAGCCACGGCAGGCCTTGTCCTGGCCAAAAGTTTCTTGGCGACCGGCTTGGCCTTCTTCTTTGGCTTCAGCAGGCTTGCCGGGTTCAACTTGCTGGTGGGACCGAGCTTGCGCTTGGCCTTGTCCTTGCTCTTGCCGCGGGAACTGCTTCCCGCCTTTTCAGCAAAGCGCACCTTGGCCATCATGATGGTTTTGAGTTCAGCGGCTGTCTTTGCCGGCTTGCCAGACGGTGAAGCCTTTGCCGACTTTGATTTCTTGGCAGGTGCCTTGGATTTTGCCACGGGCTTGGCTTTGGCGCGTGCCGGGACTTTCTTTACGGGCTTTTTCAGAGGACTGGTCCTTTATGGGTTTTTTCGGCCCCGTGTTTAGAACTTCGGGGGCGCTGGTTCAAGTTGCGAATTGCCGTCGAGCTTTCGGGCCGCAAGGGCATGGGCAGAAATACCCAGGCTGGTGCCCTGTGCCCCACCAGCCTGGCAGCGTGACCCGTCGGGATGCGTGAATTGGCGTAGCGAATGGCCGCAGGACTGCTCAGTGCACGGATGGAATAGCCAGGCCTTGC
>JANMKJ010000465.1:0-3575 GCA_031371945.1 Rhodobiaceae bacterium | reverse complement strand
GCGAGAGTGGATTTTTGTTACCCCGTTCAAGTATTGTGGCTTTGCTGTCGTTGTCTTTGTAATTGGGAAATGGGGCAACGTCATAGAATTCAGTCACGGTCTTGGTGACGCGCTTTGTCACGGGAAATGTGACAACATTACCTGCTACTGAGTAGCTGATACGAATATACTTTTGGAGTCTATTGGCGTCCACTTCCACCCCCTGTGGCTTAAAGATCTATGTAGGAGAGTTAGCTAACCGATTTGCACCTACTCATCCCGCTCGATAACGACGGTCACTGATTTGCGCAGGGCCTTCGAACCTTTCTGCGCCATCGGTCGGACTGAGTGGAGTGAATTATGGGTCTTCACAAAAACCGTGCATTGGTTGGGTACGAAAGGAACTGACCCAACCGCTTCGATTGCATCCCATGGTACGACCCTGTTGAGCCAGTTATAGGCATAACGATTATCTGCGGCCCTGTTGATGTCCAGGCCGCCGCCATAGCTTGTGTCCCACTCACCCTCCTTGATCATGGAGAACACCATCGTGATCACCTTCCTCGGCGCATCCGTATGTGGCTCAACCGTGCCTCCGTCCGCCTTCAGCGAAGAAAACTCGAAACGGCTGCGCAGCTTCAGGCCGCGGGATGGCAGGTTGCCACGACCAATGGACTTTACAATTCGTTTCATCTTTTGTGACGGTGTCTCGAACGCCTCGCTCAACGGCAGATCGACGTAATTGCTCTTGAGGAATTCCACCGTTTGACGAATGAAAGCGTCACTCTTCACGAAGTTATGGAAATCATTCCACACTTTGTTGCCGCGCAGGAAGCGCTGGTAGTTTTCCGGTGCCCATTTCTCTGACAGGCTGAGCTTGTAGGGAAATTTTGGCAGGCTCCCGAACAGGCTTTCATCGGGAAAACTCTCGGCCAGTTGATTGTAATGGCTTTGCTCCAACGCCGGGCGCAACACCGCAAGCGGATAAGGCTCATAGCGCATTTCAACTTTGTTGTAGTTCAGCATGGTTCAAAATTCCCGTAGACAAATGTCAATTCAGTCCAGCTCAAAGGCATTCTTGTAGTCGAGTTTCAGGTTCTGGTCCTGGTCCTCTTTTAGCAAAATGGCGTTGCCGCACACCAGCATTTCAATATCGGTTCCCATGAAGCAGCGGAAAGCATCGCTCGGCGAACAGACAATCGGTTCGCCGCGCACATTGAAACTGGTATTGACCACAACCGGGCAACCCGTCTTCTTGCCAAAGGCTGAAATCAGCGCATGGTATTTTGGATTGGTTTCCTTATGAACGGTTTGCACCCGGGCCGAATAGTCCACGTGGGTGACAGCGGAAATTTCGGAGCGCACGACATTCAGCTTGTCGATGCCAAACAGCTCCTGCTCCTTTGCCGTCATCTTGCGGCGGCGTTTTTTGACAACATCTGCCACCAGCAGCATGTAGGGGCTATCGCAATCCAGTTCGAACCAGTCGCTGACATTTTCGCGCAAAACCGAAGGCGCGAAGGGGCGGAAGGATTCGCGGTATTTGACCTTGAGATTCAACAATTTCTGCATGGTGGGAGACCGCGCGTCGCCGAGAATGGAGCGGTTGCCAAGGGCGCGGGGACCAAATTCCATGCGCCCCTGCATCCACCCCACGGCCTTGCCGTCGGCCAGGGCCGCCGCCACCGTCTTGATGAGATCGCTGTCCTTTTCAACCCATGTGAAGCGCGCACCGGATTCCTGTAATCCGGTTTCAATTTCAACCCGGGAATATTCAGGACCGAGATAGCCGCCCGACATGGCGTCTGGCGCCTTTTGGACCACCCGCGGCTTTTCGCAGTGCAGGTGATAGGCCGCAAGCGCCGCACCCAATGCGCCGCCAGCATCGCCCGCGGCGGGTTGGATCCAGATATTGTCGAACTTGCCTTCGCGCAGCAGCTTGCCGTTGGCCACGCAGTTCAGTGCGACACCGCCGGCAAGGCATAAATTGCGCTGTCCGGTTTCCTTGGCCAGAAAATTCGCCATGCGTGAGACTGCAATTTCAGTCACGTCCTGGATGGAGGCGGCCAGGTCCATGTGGCGCTGGGTGAGCAACTCATCGGACTTGCGCGCAGGCCCGCCAAACAGGGCGTCAAACTTCGCGTTTGTCATGCGCAGGCCGGTGCAATAGTCGAAAAAGCTCATGTCGAGTTGGAATGATCCGTCTTCCCGGAGGTCAAGCAGGTTATCAAGAATGAGCTTGCTGAAAACGGGCGTCCCATAGGGTGCGAGACCCATGACCTTGTATTCACCGGAATTGACCTTGAAGCCCGTATAGTAGGTGAGCGCCGAATAGAGCAGCCCGAGGGAATGGGGAAACCGAATTTCCCGTTGCATAGTGATGCGCGAGCCTTCGCCAAGGCCCGCTGATGTCGTTGCCCACTCGCCCACCCCATCCATGGTCAAAAAAACTGCGTTTTCGAACGGCGAAGGGTAGAAGGCGCTGGCGGCATGGCTCAGGTGATGCTCGGAAAACAGCAGTTTTGAACGCCAGTCCACATCACTGCTGATCAGTTCCAGGCTTTCAAGGATCAACCGCTTGAGAAAGAGCTTTTCCTTCAGCCAGAGTGGCATGGCTTTGAGGAATGATCCAAAGCCCCTGGGCGCATGCATCAGATAGGTTTCGATCAAGCGCTCGAATTTGACGAATGGCTTTTCATAAAAAACCACATGGTCGACATCCGAGAGACCGGTTCCACCCTGGCCCAGGCAATAGCGAATGGCGTTGGTGGGGAAGTCATCGTCATGCTTCTTGCGGGTGAACCTTTCTTCCTGTGCCGCCGCCACAATGCGGCCGTCCTCGACCAGTGCGGCAGCACTGTCGTGATAGAAGCAGGAAATGCCGAGTATTCTCATGTGGCCTAGAATATCGTGTAGATGAAGGGGGCAACCGCCGAACCCTTGGTCAGGATAACCAGTCCGCCAAGCAACAGGGCTATGACAATGATTGGCAACATCCACATTTTCTTGCGGGCCCGCAAGAATGCCCAAAGTTCACTGATGAATGACATGTTCTCTCCTAAAACTGGTTTTTCATGGAACTGTCGGGAATGCTGTCATCGCCCTTGACGATCCAATAGGTTTCACTGGCCGGCTTCCGCTTCACTTTTAAAAAGTCGACCCCGAAGAGCCGCATGGCAAATCCCATGGGTGTGAATACCCCAAAGAACAGCACGCCCATGATGACCGGATTGACAATTTTGTGCAGCAACAGGCCAAATTTCAGCCAAATCAGGTTCAGCGGGCGCAACAGCCGGGGTGCCAAAAGGGTCACAACAAGAAACGCGGCCGATGCACCAGCGGTCACGTAGGCTTTGGTGCCCATGCCACTATGCCACCAGGAAAACGCGGCAAGCAGCGCAAACACGACTGCGAAAGTAATGCCAAATGAACGTTCTGACGGCGCCTTGACATCGTCGCGCTTGTCGAACTGTTCATGCATGCCGGTGGACTTGTCCATAATCAGCTGCTCTCGATATTGATGGTGAGGGTCTTGCGCAGGATTTTTGGATCTTCCCCGGTCATTGGCCAAACCGCGTGCCAGGAATTGCTGGTCT
>JANMKJ010000426.1:0-8843 GCA_031371945.1 Rhodobiaceae bacterium | reverse complement strand
CGCTGTTGGTGTCATCTGTGAACTGGTCAATGACGATGGATCTGTGAACTGGTCAATGACGATGGATCAGTGAAGCGGGGTCCGCAGGTGCTGGCCTTCGCGCGCGAGAATGGCCTCAAGATCATCTCGGTTGCCGATCTCATCGCGCACCGGCAATTGCGGGAAAGGCTGGTTGAGCAAACCGCGAAGTTCGATGTGAACACAAAAATCGGCACGGCCCAGGGCTATTCCTATGTCACGCGGTTCGATACGGTGGAACAGCTGGCCCTGGTTTATGGTGACGTCTCGGGCGGCAAGAACATCCCTGTGCGGTTGCACCGGGAAAACGTGATTGAGGATGTGTTCGGCAACCGTGATACGATTGACGCGGTTTTTGAAATCTTCAAGCGCGAGGGCAAGGGCATCCTGGTTTACCTGCAGGAGGGCACCACCGGTGTTCCGGCCAGCCAGCTTTCAGGCGACAAGACGGCAAGTGCCAGTTCGAGGGCCCAGACCTGGCTTGATATCGGTCTTGGGGCGCAAATCCTGCGCGATCTCAGCGTCACGTCGATCCGGCTGATCTCGTCGAGCAACCGGCATTATGTGGGCCTTTCAGGCTTCGGCATCGAAATTGCCGAAACCCTGAAAATCGGTGGGTAGCGAAGGCTTAAGGTTTGAGATAACCTTTGATGATGCCGAGACTGAAATCGAAGACGCTTTCCGCCGTGCCCCCAAGTCTCATCGGCTGGCGCGAACGTGTGCATTTGCCACGGCTGGGATTGGGACCGCTGGTGGCCAAGATCGACACCGGGGCCCGGTCGGCAGCGCTTCACGCTGAAGATATTTCCATCAAGGGGCACCACGTCAGGTTCAGCATCCCGGTCAATGGCGTCAATCGGCATTTCGAATTGCCATTCAAGGGTCATCGCCGCGTCAAGAGCACCAGTGGCCACAGCGAAACGCGGGCCGTTGTCGAAACTGACATTGCTATTGGCGCTGCAACATTCACCGCAGAAATTACCCTCACCGACCGGGGCGACATGGGTGTTCCCATGCTGCTCGGCCGGGCGACCATCCGGGGAAAATTCATTGTGCATCCCGGGCGGTCATTCCTCATTTCACGTACCAAACGGAAAACCAAATGAAAATTGCACTTCTGACCCGCAACCCGAAACTGTTTTCGCACCAGCGCCTGATGGAAACGGCCATTGCACGGGGCCACGAGATTGTGCCGATTGACTATTTGCGCTGCTACATGAACATCACGTCGCGCAAGCCGGAGCTGCGCTATCTCGGCGAAAAGCTCACGGGCTTTGATGCGGTCATCCCGCGCATTGCCGCAAGCCACACGTTCTATGGCATGGCAGTCTTGCGGCAGTTCGAGATGATGGGGGTCTATCCCTTGAATGAATCAGTTGCCATCGGACGCTCGCGGGACAAGCTTCGCAGCCTGCAAATCCTGGCGCGCGAAGGGGTTGGCATGCCAGTCACCGCCTTTGCCAAGGATACCACCCGCACCCACGACGTTCTGGAAATTGTCGGCGGGGCACCGGTGGTCATCAAATTGCTGGAAGGTACGCAAGGCATCGGCGTGGTGCTGGCCGAAACGGAAAAATCCGCCAAGTCAGTGATAGATGCTTTCAACGGCGTTGACATAGCTATCCTGGTTCAGGAGTTCATCAAGGAGTCGGAGGGCCGCGACATCCGCGCCTTCGTCGTCGGCAGGCGCGTGGTCGCCACCATGGAACGTTCGGGCGCCAAGGGTGATTTCCGCTCGAACCTGCACCGGGGAGGCAGCGCCGTTGAAGTGGAACTCACAGCCCTTGAACGATCAACCGCAATCAAGGCCGCCCAGGCCATGGGACTGAACGTGGCGGGTGTGGACCTGCTGCGCTCGAACCGCGGGCCGCTGGTGATGGAAGTGAACTCATCGCCGGGGCTGGAGGGCATCGAGAAAGCCACCAGCGCTGATGTGGCAAAGGCCATCCTGATGTTTCTTGAAAAGAACGCAAAGCCAGGCAAAACCAAAACGAGGGGCGCTGGATGACACCATTTTCAATTGGCGACTATTCAATTCCTGTCGGCATTCGGCAAACCATAGAACTTCCCATCAGCGTCCTGGCCAACCACACACCCATCAGCCTGCCGGTGCACGTCATCCACGGGGCAAAGCCTGGGCCTGTCGTGTTCATTTCCGGGGTGGTTCACGGGGATGAAATCCTCGGCGTGGAAATCGTCCGGCGCATTGTGCAGCACAGTGCCCTCAAATCCATGGCCGGAACCCTGCTTGCCGTTCCCATCGTCAACGCTTTCGGATTTCTCAACCACTCGCGCTACATGCCTGACCGGCGCGATCTCAACCGGTCGTTTCCAGGGTCGGACCACGGTTCGCTCGCCAGCCTGCTGGCCGACCTGTTCATGAAGGAAGTGGTGTTGCGTTCGGACTACGGGGTGGACCTCCACACGGCTGCCCTGCACCGGGAAAACCTGCCGCAGATCCGCATTGCCCCGGACGAGCCGGAGCTTTTGAAGCTGGCCAAGAAATTCGGCGCACCCGTCATCCTGGTTTCAAAGCTGCGCGATGGAACGTTGCGCCAATGTGCCCGTGACCGGGGTGTGAAGGTCCTGCTCTATGAAGCAGGCGAAGCGATGCGGTTTGACGAAGAGGCAATCGCCACCGGTGTGACCGGCATCCTCAATGTCTTGGCCTCACTCAAAATGATTGCCCACAAGCATGAACCGGCGAGGCCTTCGGCGATTTCCCAATCGAGCATCTGGTTG
Source organism: Rhodobiaceae bacterium (assembly GCA_031371945.1). Classification (GTDB taxonomy): domain Bacteria; phylum Pseudomonadota; class Alphaproteobacteria; order Rhizobiales; family Aestuariivirgaceae; genus Aestuariivirga. The sequence continues at coordinate 6,083 of JANMKJ010000426.1, read as the reverse complement.
CGCGCACCCGAGGGCGGCATCCTGCGCAGTGCCGTCGAAATCGGCGCGCATGTTTCGAAAGGTGAAATCATCGGCGATATATCAAGTCCGCTGGGCGAGCTCAGCGCACCTGTCCGTGCCGAGGATGAGGGCATCGTCGTTGGCCGCACCAATCTGCCCGTCGTCAACCGCGGTGATGCGCTGTTTCATGTGGCGCGGATGAAAAAGTCCGACATGGCGCAAACCCCGCTGTTCGACGAAGACGAAATCATCTAACGGCGCGTCAGCCCCCCCAGGATACCGCGCACCAGGGCGTTGCCGATGGAGCGGGCAACGCTGGTTCCCAATTGGCGGCCAACGCTTCCGGCCACGCCTTTGACAAAGCGATCGGTGGCAGACTGCGGTTCGCGGCGCGAAGCAGATGTTGCCTGCTTCTGTGCCTTGGCCGTGGCCCTGCCTTCAGCTTCCTGCTGGTCTGCTTCAGCCCTGATGCCTGCCTTCTTCTGCAATTTTTCGTAGGCCGACTCACGATCAATGGCTTCTTCATACTGGCCGAATACTGGAGAATTCTTGATCAGGGTCTGACGCTCGGCCGGCGTGATCGGCCCCATGCGACCCGACGGCGGGCGAATAAGGGTTTGCCCCACCATGGATGGAACACCCTTCAAGTCAAGGGTGGACACCAGTGCCTCACCCTTGCCCATGGAGGTGATGACCTGTTCGGTATCAAATTTGGGATTGGGCCGGAACGTGGTGGCAGCGGCCTTCACCGCCTTCTGGTCGCGCGGTGTATAGGCGCGCAAGGCATGCTGCACGCGGTTGCCCATCTGGTTCAGCACACTGTCTGGCACATCAAGCGGATTTTGGGTTACGAAATAGACACCCACACCCTTTGAGCGCACGAGCTTCACGGTTTGCTCGATCTTCTGCAACAGGCCGGGAGGTGCATCGGCAAACAGCAAGTGGGCTTCGTCAAAGAAAAATACCAGCCTTGGCTTTTCCGGATCGCCGACTTCCGGCATCACTTCGAAAATTTCTGACAGCAGCCAGAGCAGGAAGGTGGCGTAAAGCTGCGGCGACTGCATCAGCTTGTCAGCCGCAAGCACGTTCATGTAGCCACGGCCATCGCGCGTGGTGCGCATCAGGTCCTGGATATCCAGGGCGGGTTCGCCAAAAAACTTGTCGCCGCCCTGCTCTTCAATCACCACAAGCCGGCGCTGGATCGAACCAATGGTTGGTGCGGCCACGTTGCCATATTCGGTGGTGATCTGCTTGCCGCGGTCGCCCAAGTCCGCCAGCAGGGCGCGCAGGTCCTTGAGATCAAGAAGGGCGAGGTTTTCATTGTCAGCGATACGGAAGGCAATGTTGAGGGCACCTTCCTGGGCCTCGGTCAGGCCCATCAGGCGTGACAGCATGAGCGGGCCCATCTCGGTGACCGTGGTGCGAATGGGATGGCCCTGTTCACCGAAGAGATCCCAGAAAATCGTTGGCGTGGCTTCAAAGCCATAATCATCAAAGCCGATTTTCTTGGCACGCTCCAGCAGGAAATCCTGTGGCGTTCCTTCCTGGCTGATGCCGGACAAATCACCTTTCACGTCGGCGGCAAAAACCGGTACACCCATCTTGCAGAAGCTTTCGGCCATAATCTGCAGGGTTACGGTTTTTCCGGTGCCGGTGGCGCCCGTCACAAGCCCGTGGCGGTTGGCCATTTGCAGAAACAGTTCTTCGCGCTTGTCACTTTTTCCCAGAAAAACTGTGGCGTCACTCATGATCGTCCTTCATCCCAAAAATGCTGATAACGTGGCCCTCCATTACCATGATCCAAGGACCAATTGACAGTGCAGATTTGCCAGCTAGCATTGCCCAATGACTGATTTTCCACAGGCCACTTTCGAAATGTGGCGGGACCGTGTTGGCGACATTGAAAAACTGGTGAGCCAAACGGCCGATGGCCTTCGCATTGCGCCCCTGTACCAGCAAATGCAGGGCGCACGGGCAGATCGGGGTGAGTACGGGCCGTGGCACATCCTGCAGCGTATCGACCATCCTGACGCGGCGAGAGCCAATGCCCAGGCGCTGGACGATCTGGAAAACGGTGCGACCGGGCTTGTCATTGCCAGGGAGTTCGACGCGGCATTGCTGCAGGGCGTTGCACTGCATGCCATCGGCGTGCGGCTTGAGGGTGGCGTGGCGCAAGCTCAGGCCTTTGCAGCATATGTGGCGCGGCAACCCATTGATCCCTCGCGGCTGCGGGTTTCTTTCGGCGTGAATGACCAAATGCTTGTTGCAGCATTGAAGGCAAAGGGCTTCACCGGGCCGTTCATGGATGCCGATGGCCGCGTGTTTCACAATCAGGGTGCAACGGAGGCGCAGGAACTGGCCTGCGTCACCTCACAACTTGTTGCCGGATTGCGCAGCGGGATTTCCGCTTCGGCCACACTTGCAGCCAGCCAGGACATGTTTCTGACGCTGGCAAAATTTCGCGGGCTCAGGCTGTTGTGGGCCCGGGTTCTGGAAGCCAGCGGTTTCTCGTTCAAGCCCTTGGAAGTGCACGGCGAAACGTCGCGGCGCATGATGGCCGTGGCCGACCCCCACACCAATATCCTGCGCGCAACTGCTGCGGTGTTTGGCGCAGCACTTGGTGGCACTGACAGTTTCACGGTGTTGCCGTTTTCGATTGCGCAGGGACTGCCCAATGCCTTCGCACGGCGAATTGCGCGCAATACGCAAACCATCCTCCAGCAGGAATGCCAGCTCTGGCGGGTGGCCGATGCGGCCTCAGGTGCGGGCTATATGGAAAGCCTCACTGATGGCCTGTGCGAAAAAGCCTGGGCGATTTTTCAGGACATCGAGAAAAGCGGTGAGCTGCCTATATTCGATGCAAACAATGCGGGCAGCCAGCCCGTCATCGGCACCTCGTCGCACCAATTGCCGCAGGAATTTGACGCCGCCGTGGAGCTGGTGTCATGAAGGGAATTCCGGATTTTTCCACTGTACCTTGGCTTACGCCGGAAGGCATTGCGAGAAAATCAAACTATTGCGCCGATGATACCGCGGGCCTCACCGACGCCTATCCCGGCATCGCACCCTATTTGCGTGGCCCCTACCCGTCCATGTACACATCGCAGGCCTGGACCATCCGGCAATACGCCGGGTTTTCCACAGCGGAAGATTCCAACGCCTTCTATCGGCGCAACCTTGCTTCAGGGCAAATGGGACTTTCCGTAGCGTTCGATCTGGCAACCCACCGCGGTTATGATTCGGACCACCCGCGGGTGAGCGGTGACGTTGGCATGGCTGGCGTTGCCATCGATTCCATACTGGACATGCGCACCCTGTTTGACGGCATCCCCCTGGACAAGATGACGGTTTCGATGACCATGAATGGCGCAGTGTTGCCGATCCTCGCGTTATTCATTGTCGCGGGTGAAGAGCAAGGCGTGCCACCGGAGAAATTATCAGGCACCATTCAGAACGACATCCTGAAAGAGTTCATGGTGCGCAACACCTATATTTATCCGCCGCTGCATTCAATGCGGATTGTCTCGGATATTTTCAAATACACATCGGCCCACATGCCGAAGTTCAATTCGATTTCGATTTCCGGCTATCACATGCAGGAGGCAGGTGCCACGGCGGATCTTGAACTCGCCTATACGCTGGCCGACGGATTTGAATATGCAAAGGCAGGTGTGGCAGCTGGCCTGAGCATTGACAGATTTGCGCCACGGCTTTCCTTCTTCTGGGCCATTGGCATGAACTTCTTCATGGAAGTGGCCAAAATGCGGGCGGCACGGGTGATCTGGGCAACGCTCATGCAGCGGCTTTCACCGAAAGATGAGCGTTCGCTGCTATTGCGCACCCATTGCCAGACGTCGGGCTGGAGCCTTGCGGCCCAGGACGTGTTCAACAACGTGACCCGCACCTGCATTGAGGCCATGGCGGCCACGCAAGGCGGCACGCAATCACTGCACACCAATTCGCTGGATGAGGCGCTGGCGCTGCCTACGGATTTTTCGGCGCGCATTGCCCGCAACACGCAATTGTTCCTGCAAGCGGAGGCGGGAACGTGCCGCGTCATTGATCCCTGGGGTGGCAGCTATTTTGTTGAAAAGCTCACGGCGGATCTGATGGCCAGGGCCTGGACCCGTATCAATGAGATCGACGCCATGGGCGGCATGGCCAAGGCGATTGAGTCTGGCATTCCGAAAATGCGCATTGAGGAAGCGGCGGCCCGCACCCAGGCGCGCATTGATTCAGGCGAGCAGACCGTTGTTGGCGTCAACACGTATCGCACCGATGAAGTCTCCAAGATCGATATCCTGAAGGTGGATAATTCCGCCGTTCTGGCAAAGCAGTTGGAGAAGCTGGCACGATTGAAAGTGGAGCGTGATGCCGCCCAGTGCCAGCGCATGCTGGACCGGCTTGCGGCCGTTGCCAGGACTGGCGACGGCAACCTGCTGGCTGCAGCTGTCGATGCGGCGCGGGCCAAGGCCACGGTTGGTGAAATGTCGCTGGCACTGGAAAACGCGTGGGGCCGCCACGTGGCGCAGGTGAATCTGACCAAGGGGGTCTATGTCGCCTCGTCGCGTGATGCGCCGAAGATTGAAATAGCCAAACGCGCCGTGCGGGCGTTTTGCGAGGCCGAGGGCTCGCCACCCCGCATCCTGGTTGCCAAGATGGGACAGGATGGCCATGACCGGGGGCAAAAGGTCATCGCATCGGCCTTCGCTGACATGGGTTTTGACGTGAAGATCGGCGCATTGTTTTCCACGCCTGAAGAAGTGGCTGCACTGGCTGTGCAAGGCAACGTCCACATGGTGGGGATCTCCACCCTCACCGCAGGCCATCTCAGCCACATTCCGCTTCTGAAAGCCGCACTTGAGAAGCTTGGCCGCGCCGACATCATGCTGGTGGTGGGCGGTGTCATTCCGCCCGAAGACGTGGAGACCCTGAGAGCCATGGGAGCAAGTGCTGTATTCCTGCCTGGAACAGTCATTCCCGACGCCGCCGTCGCATTGCTGGACCAGCTCAACATCCGTCTTGGTTTTGCCCAAAAGAGCGTGGACATTTGAATGGGCGGACAGGAGCATTTCATGAAGATTATGGTTCGGGCAATTCTCGGGGGCCTCGTGGCGCTGGCGCTTTCGGGCTGCATCCTGCAATCGCGGGCGCCGCTGTTTGGCGATGCTCAGGCGAAGTTGCTGCTCGACGGCTATGCCAATGTCATCACCTTTGAAAAATCTGGCGGTGACTGGGTTAAATCCAAGGACCAGATCGCTTTCGTGAAACAGGCCGGGCACTATCTGGCAACCCTCGACAAGACCGAATTGCTCATCCGGTTTGTGCCCATTGAGGGGAACTGGTGGGTGTTGCAGGCCGAGGAAGCCAGCAAGCCCACGGCCTATCTGCTGGTCGAGGCAAAGCCCGCAGAACTGCTGTTCTACCCCATAGCCTGCAAGACCCTGAAAGAGGCTGGCAGTTACGAAAAAACGGTTGAGTTCGTCGATTCGGATTGTTTCATCAAGCCCGAAAGCGATTCCAAGGCCCTGTTTGCGGGGTTTACAGCCCATCCGGGCGAGCCCACCACCAGGTTCGCAGCTGCACCTTAGGGGCACGGTTCTTGCTGCACTCCATAAAGGAGTGTTCCAAAATGAAGTTCTCGCGCCGTTCCCTGTTGTCTGCTGGCACGGTGTTAACCGTAACGCCGGTTGCCGCCCTTGCTGGCGACCAGACACATAAGCTGCAGAAGGCCATTGATGACGCGAAAGGTGTGCTGCGCCTGCCGGCGGGGAAATACCTGGTTTCGGGATTGCGGATTGCATCCAATCTCCAGCTTGAGGGCGTGGGGGGCAGCACTGTCTTGGTGGGCGCACCGGGATCGACAATCCTGACGGTTGAGGATGTGGACCGCATCACCATTCGCGGCGTCACCTTTGAAGGTGGTGACAACGGTGTCATGCTGCGGAATAGTGGCGGGGCGATCTGCGACAATGAATTTCGCGGGCAGGAGAAGACGGCACTGCAGGCGCTTGACGCGAAGGGCCTCGAGATTTCCAGCAATCATGTGCACGACATTGGCAACAATGGCATCCAGGTGTGGA
>JANMKJ010000419.1:0-13064 GCA_031371945.1 Rhodobiaceae bacterium | reverse complement strand
ATCGTGGGCTCCCGTCCTTAAGCTGTCTTGTAAATGTCGGTGTAAAGTTCAGAAACATCGGGTTCGGGGCTTGCGATGGCAAAATCCGCCGCCTCGGTCACCACCACGCGAATATCCGCGTCAATTTTCTTGAGGTCGTCTTCCGAAGCAATACCGGCTTTCAGGATGCGGGCTTTCACCTGTTCAATGGGGTCATGCTCCTCGCGCATTTTCTGCACCTCTTCCTTGGCGCGGTACTTTGCAGGATCAGACATGGAATGGCCCCGGTACCGATAGGTCATCATTTCCAGTATGTAGGGGCCAGCACCCGAGCGGCAGTGTTCAACAGCCCGGTCGCCGGCTTCCTTGACGGCGCGAACATCCATGCCGTCCACCTGCTCGGAAGGAATGCCAAAGGCTTCTCCCCTTGCCCCCAGATGGTCTGATTTTGCGGTGGACCGCGGTGCCGCTGTTCCCATGGCGTAGCGGTTGTTCTCGATGACGAAGATTACCGGCAATTTCCAAACGCTGGCGATGTTGAAGGTTTCATAAACCTGGCCCTGGTTGGCCGCCCCGTCGCCAAAATAGGTGAGAGCCACGTGGTCATTGCCGCGATACTTGTTGGCGAAGGCAAGCCCTGCTCCGAGTGGCACCTGGGCACCCACGATACCGTGGCCGCCAAAAAACTGCTTTTCCCGGCTGAACATGTGCATGGAACCACCCTTGCCCCGGGAATAACCATCCCGCCGGCCGGTCAACTCCGCCATTACGCCCTTTGGATCCATTCCGGCGGCAAGCATGTGGCCGTGGTCGCGGTAGGAGGTTATGAGCTGGTCGCCATCTTTCACTGCCATTTGCATGCCGATGACCACCGCTTCCTGACCGATATAGAGGTGGCAGAAACCGCCGATGGAACCCATGCCGTAGAGTTGTCCGGCTTTTTCTTCAAAGCGCCGGATGAGAAGCATGTCCTGATAGGCGCGAAGCTCTTCATCGGAGGTAAAACCACTGTTTTTCAGGGCTTCTTTCTCAGCCTTGGAAAGCTTGGTTTCCTTGCGTGCAATATATGCCGATTTAACCGCCATGCCTGTCCTCCAACACCGCTTTTTGCCCACTTCTATAGCACTAAGCGCTTGGAATGACTTGCAAATTATAGCGTTAACCGGATTTTGGTTTACGCCACGGATTTCATTGGGAAATTAAGGTCTTTCAACCACAATGAGCTCGTTCGGCTGGCCCACATCAAGGGTTTTGCGCGCCATTTCGTCCAGCATGTCCGTATCGACGGATTCCGGGCGCAAAAGTGCGACGCGCCGCTCAACCCTGTTTCGCTGTTTTTGAATGGCCGCCAAAGCATCCGCAAGTTGAGCAGATTCGGATTGCAACCTGTCGCGGTATTCAAAGCCACGCTGGCCATGAAATGCATGCCAGGCGAAGAAACCCAACAGGCTCGCACAGGTAAAGGTCACTACGATATCGAACTTGTATATCCGCATAGACCAAGGTTTCGTTCGAGTCGATTAACGTTCCGTAAACGGAAACTATTATGAAGCGCTTGATTTTTGGCCTATACGCTACAACCTAGGGGGAAGAGGTTTTGTGAAATGCTATCAAGCAGTCGATTTGTAGTCGCTATCCATGCGTTGAGCGTGCTGGCCCTTAATGCGAAAAAGGGCCCGGTCTGCTCGAACATGATTGCCAGCAGCGTACATACCAATCCCGTCGTCATTCGCAGGCTCATGGCTGAACTGGAAAAAGCCAAGTTGGTGCGTGCCGTGGCGGGCCGTTCTGGAGGCTTTGAGCTGGGTCGCAATGCTGACGGCATCACCTTGGCTGACGTCTATCAAGCCATCGAAGACGATGCGGTTTTCCGCATGCACAAAACCAATCCGAATTCCGAGTGCCCGATTGCGGCGCAAATGAAGTCCATCCTGCTGTCGCCGTTCCGCGCTGCGGAATGCGCCTTGTCCAGCTCCCTTGCAAAAACCACCTTGCAGGATGTGGCAGAGGCAATTCACTAGGCCAGCGAATCTGTTAGTTATGCGGGCATGAACCTGCTTCGCGCGCTGATTTTCCTGTTTCTCACGGTTTCGTCTGCTAGCGCCCAGCAAGGCCTTGCTCCCGAACATCCCATGGATGCCCTCACGCCGGATGAAATCGGCCGCGTAGTGAAAATCATGCGGGATGCAAAACTTGTGAACGATGCCACGTTGTACCCCGCCATTACCTTGCACGAGCTGCCAAAGGCGGAGGTTTTGCGCTGGAAACAGGGCGACCCTATACCACGACAGGCCCTGGTGATTTCCCGCGGCAAGCGCCTGACATCGGAAGCCGTTGTTGATATCGTCGGTGGCAAGATAGTTTCAACCCGTGACGTGCCCGGCGTGCAGCCCATGATCATGGACAGCGAATGGCTGCTGGGCCGCGACAATTTCATGGCGGACGCCCGTTTCAAGAAAGCCCTCGAACGCCGGGGCTACAAGGACACCAGCTCGGTTTTCTGTACGCCGTCTTCTGCTGGCTATTTCCCCAGTGACAGTTACGCCAACCGCCGCGTTCTCAAAATTCCCTGCTACGACAATGCTGGACGGCTGCATAACCTGCTGGCCCGTCCCATTGAGGGACTGATGGGAATTGTTGATACGGATTCCGGTGAAGTCATCGACGTCATTGATCGTGAAGTCATACCTCTCCCACCACCGCCGGCAGGCTACGGCGAGAAAGACGCAGCACCCGACGCAGCCATGCAACGCGTTGAAATTTCAGCCCAGGAAGGCTCGAACATCAAGCTCACGGGTAACATTGAAGTGGCGTGGAACAAGTGGTCTTTCCACCTTCGTGCCGACAAGCGCGCCGGTGTCATTGTTTCGCTTACTAAGTTTGATGACCGGCTTATTGCCTACCAGATGAACGTGGGCGAAATGTTCGTGCCCTATATGGACCCCAATGACACCTGGAGTTACCGCACATTTCTCGACGCCGGTGAATTTGGCCTGGGCTATCTCATATCATCATTGCTGCCTGAAGTGGATTGCCCGCCGGATGCCATCCTTGCTGACCTTACGTTCCCCGATGATGTGGGCGGCACGTATACCCGTCCCAATGCCCTTTGCATTTTTGAACGCGCCACCGGGGATCCGGCCTGGCGGCATTACTCTTCCGGCACCAAGAACATCGACGGTCGCGCCGAAACCGAACTTGTCGTGCGCCACATCCCCACCCTCGGAAACTACGACTACATCATCGACTATGTTTTCACACCGCGTGGCAGCATAACCCTGCGCGTTGGGGCAACGGGTTTTGACGCACTGAAATCATCAAGCGCCAAAGACATGGAGTCTGAAACTGCATCAGCCGACACGGCCTTCGGTACCCTGGTGGCGCCATACACAATTGCTCCCAATCACGACCACTACGTGAGCTTCCGCCTCGATCTCGACGTGGATGGCAGCGACAACACCTTGCTGCGTGACAGTTTCATTGCCATGCCCATCGCCAACTCCAAGACCCGCAAAAGCCTGTGGCAACTTAAAACAGACAGCATCGCCACGGAGGGCCCGGTCGAAGCTGACCACATGGTGGCGGGCGGCGAAACCTGGCGCGTGTCCAACCCCAATGTGAAAACCAGCCTGAAATACCATCCCAGCTACTGGATCAATTCCGGCCACCAGGCCACGTCCATCCTTGACCCTGCCGACCCACCCCAGATGCGGGCCGGATTTTCCGCCCATACCCTCTGGGCAACGAGGTACAAGCCTGATGAGCTGTGGTCGGCAGGCCTGTTTCCGAACCTTTCCCATGGCGGTGAGGGCCTGCCGGATTATGTCAAAGGTGCCGAACCCATCACCAACACCGATATCGTGCTGTGGTACACCATGGGGTTTCGGCATGTGCCAAAGCCCGAGGACTTCCCGATTCTGCCAACATTCTGGCACGAGATGACACTTCGTCCCGCCTACTTCTTTGAGCGCGATCCTTCGTCTAAGCTGAACCCAGAGTTTGCAAGCCCAAAGGAGTAGTCCATGAAAATCTACGGCAGTCCCATTTCCCCCTTCGTGCGTGCAACTCTGGTTGCAGCCCATGAATGCGGGCTGGGAAACAAGGTGGACCACGTGAGCGAAGGGGCTGATCCCACCAAAGCCAATCCGAAACTTACAGCCCTTTCCGCACTTGGAAAAATACCGGTGCTGGAAACCGACCACCATCACGCAATCTATGACAGCCGCGTCATCATCGAATACCTCGCCCATGTGGCCGGCAACAAGACCCTTATCCCCGACGATGGCGTAAAGCGTTTTCGGGTGCTCACCCTGATGGCCCTGGCCATGGGTCTGGGTGATGCGACCGTGGCCTATCGTTACGAAACCTCGGCGCGACCCAAGGAATTGCAGTGGAAAGACTGGATGTCCCGCACCGAAGTGCGTTTTACAAATGTATTTGATGAACTTGAAAATAACTGGCACGCAGAACTCAGCGAGGTGACAGCGGGTAGCATCGCCGTGGCCGTGGTGTTGGGCTACATTGATTTCCGCATGGGACATTTGAATTGGCGCAATGGCCGTCCGAAACTCACCGCTTTCCACGCAAGCTTCAGCAAGCGCGATAGCATGGTGAAAACCGACCTCGGCCCGACATGAGTGATTTCAGGGTCATTGTCGCCGGTGCCGGACCAGCTGGTCTAGCCGCAGCAGCAGTGCTGGCCAAGGATGGTGCGCGTACCGCAGTGGTGGCACCCCCCGGGATGAACGACCCCCGCACCGTGGCGCTGATGCACCCGGCCATGCAGTTGCTGCGATACCTCGAAATCTGGCAGCCGGAATTTGAGGCAAAGACTGCACCACTTCGCAAACTGCGTATCGTGGATGACACGGGCTCGATTGTGGTTGCACCAACACTCGAGTTCGACTCCCGCGACCTCGATCTCGACTCATTCGGCTGGAACATTCCCCTGCAGGTGCTGCTGCCCACATTGCGCCAGCGCGCTCTTGACCTCGGCGTTACATTTTTCGATGCCGCTGCGACCGGCGCAACTTCGAACGGAGAGCACGTCACCGTCACGCTTTCAAACGGCAATAAGCTTTCGGCTGACGTCGCCATCGCGGCCGACGGTGCAAATTCAGTCCTGCGCACGTCGGCGGGAATATCCGTCGATGCCTGGGGCTATGAACAAACGGCTATTGCCACGAGCTTTGCCCATTCCGTCGGACATGGTGATGTTTCCACCGAATACCACAAGGCCGCCGGCCCCTTCACCACGGTTCCTTTGCCGGGTGGCAGGTCAAGTCTGGTGTGGATGGAGCGCCCTGCCCGCGCTGAAGCCCTGATGGCAATGACCGACGGGGAACTGGCCACGGAAATCCAAATCGAGACACACGGCGAGCTCGGGCTTGTCTCGGCCGTCGGGCAACGCAAGGCATTTCCCATGAAAGGCAAGACGGCCCGGCAATTTGCCCGGGAGCGCGTGATCCTCATTGGCGAAGCCGCCCACGTGGTGCCGCCCATCGGTGCCCAGGGCTTGAACATGTCATTACGGGATGCAGCGCTGGCTGCTGATTTGATTCTCGCTAGCAGCGACGCAGGAAGTGCCGGCGTGATCTCGGAGTACAACGCCAAGCGCCGCGCAGAGGTTCTGCCACGTCAGCAGGTGATTGATCTCATGAACAGATCCCTGCTCCAGGGCTTCCTGCCAATGGAGGCGGCCCGCGCCGCCGGGCTGGCAGCACTCCACTCCATACCACCGCTCAAACGCTTCGCCATGAGCCACGGTCTTTCGCCCTCGCGCAACACGCCTTACGCGATGCGTGGATAATCTATAGCATCCCGACTTTGATGGCGTAGACCAGCAGCGGAATCGTGATGGCCGTGACCAGCGTTGTGACAATCACCGCCGTTGAGGAGCCATCCACGTAGGAGTCATACTGCCGCGCCAGGATAAAGGCGTTCGACGCCGTAGGCAGTGCTGCCATCATCAGGGCAACGTGCAACCAGAGTGGATCAAGCCCCGGCAGCATTCCCACAACTGCCAATGCAATCGACGGCTGAACAATCGTCTTGATGCCAACGACCATGGGCAATTCACGACCAATGCCGGAAAATTGCCGCAAGCCCACGGTGACGCCGAGCGCAAACAGCGCGCAAGGCCCGGCGGCACGCATGAGCATTTCCAGAATTGTCCCAACGGCACCCGGCACGGTAATCTTGAAGGCCGATGCGGCCATGCCCAGGAGTGTGGCGATAATGAAGGGGTGCGAAAACACCTGGCGGAATATCCGCCATGCAAGTTCCGCCCAGTGGGCATCCCGGCCCCTCTCGCCGGCATAGGTGGCAAGGAATGCCGTCAGCACGAATTGCACGGTGCAATCAAAGCAGAACACCAAGGCTGCAGGAACGGCCGCTTCCGGCCCGAAAAAAGCCACGGCCAGCGGCAGTCCCATGTAACCCACATTGCCATAGCTGGCGGCGGTGCCCTGCAATGCGGCGGTTTTCAGGGGCGTGCCAAAGACTAACCGCGACACGACCACCATGCCGAGAAAGCAGATTGCCGTGACAGCTGATGTCGCCGAAACAAACGGCCAGTCAACCAGCTTTTCGAAGGGGGCCGCTGCCACGACCAGGAAAATCAGGGCCGGCAGTGCGAAATTGATCAGGAATATATTGATCCACGCCAGCCCCTCCTCACCCATGGGCCAAAGCCGCGAAGCCAGAAGTCCGAGGAATATCAGCCCGAAGAACGGCAACGCCAGATTCAGGATCTCAACCATGCAAAAATTCCTTCCCCATGCCCCCTCTTGCCTTCTCCGCGGACTCTTGGCAATCAGGTGGTATGAGCGAGCTACCCACAGCAAAGTTCCAGCTTGGCCAGATAGTGAAACATCGCCTGTTTTCATTTCGCGGCGTGATTTTTGACGTGGATCCGGTGTTCAGCAATACCGAGGAATGGTGGAACTCCATACCCGCCGAAGTACGACCCAGACGGGACCAACCGTTTTATCATTTGCTCGCGGAAAATGATGATACGGAATATGTGGCCTATGTTTCCGAGCAGAATCTGCTCGTAGACGTGACGGGAACACCGGTACGCCACCCCCAGGTGAAGGACTATTTCAAGGGCTTTGACGCCAAGAAGAATAGCTACACCTTGCGAGAGCGGCGCGCTCACTAGTTTCCCCGCCGCCGCCTTTACGCCAACACATTAGACAGTCAGTCAGCCTATGAACAATAGACTAGCCATTACCTTCGTCATCATCACCGTGTTCCTCGACATGGTCGGCATCGGCCTGATTTTTCCGGTGCTGCCGCAGATTGTCGAAACCGTCGGCAACACGGATCTTGCCAATGCCACGCTGATTTCCGGCTGGCTGTTTTTCAGCTACGTCGGCATGCAGTTCATTTTCGGCCCGCTCATCGGCAACCTGTCTGACACCTATGGCCGCCGGCCGCTGCTGCTCATCTCGGTATTCGGGTTGGCAGTTGACTACCTGCTCACAGCTTTTGCGCCAAACCTGTGGTGGCTCTTTGTCGGGCGGATATTTGCCGGCCTGTGCGGTGCGTCCTACACAACCGCCAATGCCTACCTCGCCGATATCACAGTCCCACAGGACCGGGCCAAGACATTTGGCTACGTGGGTGCAGCCTACGGACTGGGGTTCATCATCGGTCCTGCCATTGGTGGCTTCCTCGGAGAGTACGGCCCGCGTGTGCCGTTCTTTGCAGCAGCGCTGATTTCACTGCTCAACTTCGTGTTCGGCTATTTTGTGTTGCCGGAAACCCTGGCGCACGACATGCGCCGGCCATTTTCCCTTGCCCGTTCAAATCCCTTCGGCACGTTCAAGATTTTCGTCACCTACCGCCAGGTGATTCCGCTGTCCGTCGTCATGTTCCTCTATTATTTCGCCACCTCGGTCTATCCCGCAATCTGGCCGTTCTGGGGCATTGCCCGCTTTGGCTGGAGTGAATCAACCATCGGTCTCACGCTTGCTGCATTCGGACTGGTCATGGCGTTGACCGCGGGCTTCCTTACGGGTCCAGCCAACCGCGTGTTCGGACAGTGGCAAACCATTGTGCTGGGACTGTCCATGGCAGCGGTGACAGCCATCGGCTTTGCCTTTTCGCCGGGGATTGGCATGGTGCTGGTGTTCACCCTCATCAATGCGCCCGAGGGCTTCGCCGACCCGGGCCTGACGGCACTCATGTCCGAGGATGCACCCCCGGACGCACAAGGCGAACTGCAAGGCGGAATTGCCAGTGCAAAAAACCTGGCCCTGCTCCTTGGCACGCCCATGTTTGCGCAAATCTTCGGCTATGCCCTGAAGGAAAAATCAGCGGAAGTCGCCGCCTACGCCAGCTTCTTCACGACGGCCACGTTGTGCCTGCTGGCGATAGCGGTGTTCCTTTGGCAGTTGAAGCGCGTCAGGCGCCCTTGATCAGGCAACCAACGGCCAATACCGCAAAGGCAATGGCCATGATCCACACCGAGGCGATCGGCACGATGGCGACAGTTCCAAGTGCGGAAAGTACGCCGATGGCGGCAATCACCAGGGCAATGATAAACACGACGGTTGTTGGTGGGCTGAGTTTCATGGTTGCGATCTCCCATTGATGATTCGATGCCTGATCATAGGCTGACTTTGGGTTGCGCCCTATTCAAATGCAGCCCTACTCAACAGTAACCGACTTCGCCAGGTTGCGCGGTTGATCTACATCAGTCCCGATGAACACTGCCGCGTGATACGCCAACAGCTGCACCGGCACCGCATAGAGCAATGGGCTGATGAACGGATGAGCCTTGGGAATCCTTATGCGGTGGAAAGTCTTGTGGGCGTTGCTCTCATCATCTGTGATCAGCACAATCTTGCCACCCCGTGCGGCAACCTCTTCCATGTTGGATATGGTCTTCTCAAACAATTCATCGCGCGGTGCCAATACGATGACGGGAACATTTTCATCTACCAGTGCGATGGGTCCATGTTTCAATTCACCGGCGGCATAACCCTCGGCATGAATGTAGGAAATTTCCTTGAGCTTGAGTGCGCCTTCCATGGCGATGGGATAGTTGATGCCGCGCCCCAGATACAGAACATCCTTGGCATGGGCGATTTCACGGGCAACTCCAGCAATGTGTTTTTCCTGTTGGAGGATTTCCGACATGAGGCGGGGTGCTTCGATCAATGCGCCAATCAGCTCCTGTTCAAGAGCAGGCGTAAGATGTCCGCGTTGCTTGGCCGCCAGCAGTGCAAGGCAGGCAAGGGCCGCAAGCTGGCAGGTGAACGCCTTGGTCGATGCCACGCCAATTTCCGGTCCCGCATAGGTACGAAGCGCAATACTGGCTTCCCGCGCTATGGTGGATTCCGGCACGTTGACAATGGCGAGCGTGTGTTGCCCCTGCGACTTGCTGTAACGCAATGACGCCAGGGTGTCTGCCGTTTCGCCCGATTGTGAAATGACGATGGAAAGCCCGTTCCTGGTAAGCGGTGCTTCGCGGTAACGGAACTCGGAAGCGATATCAACTTCCGTAGGCAACCGCGCTACCCGCTCAAACCAGTATTTCGCAACCAGCCCGGCATAAGATGCCGTACCGCAGGCGGTAATCGTCAAGCGGTCAAGGTCAGCAAAATCAAACGGAAGATTCTCCGGCAGTTTCACGGTGCGTGAAGAGAAATCAATATACTCCGCCAGGGTGTGGCCAACCACTTCCGGCTGTTCTTCAATTTCCTTGGCCATGAAATGGCGGTGGTTGCCCTTGTCCATCATCATCGATGAGGCGTGTGAGAAATTCATTGGCCGTAACACCGGCAGGTTGGCGGCGTTGTAGATCTCAACCGAATTGCGGGTCAGCACCGCCCAATCACCATCCTCAAGGTAGGTCACCCGGTTGGTGAAAGGTGCAAGGGCTATGGCGTCTGATCCTAAGAACATTTCACCATTGCCATGGCCCACCGCGAGCGGGCTTCCCTTGCGGGCGCCAATCAGCAGGTCGCCATCACTCTTGAACAATATGGCAAACGCAAATGCGCCGTGCAGTTTTCCCAGTACGTCACGCACCGCATCACGCGGTGACTTTCCCTTTGAGCGCTCGTGGGCGAGGAGATGGGCTACGACCTCCGTATCCGTTTGCGTCTTGAAAACGGCCCCGGTACCGGCCAGTTCCTCTTTCAACTCGCGGAAATTTTCGATAATACCGTTGTGAACGATCACCACGTCTCCCGCCGTGTGCGGATGGGCATTGGTTTCCGTGGCAGCGCCATGGGTGGCCCAGCGCGTATGGCCGATGCCGGTTACCCCCATCATTGGCTTGGCGCGCAGCAGTTCTTCCAGATTGCGCAATTTGCCGGGCGCACGAAGCCGTTCGAACTCCCCGTTTTCGATTGTTGCAACACCAGCTGAGTCATAGCCACGGTATTCCAGCCGACGCAGCGCTTCGACGATGCTGAGCGCAACGGGTTCCTTCCCCAGAATGCCTACAATTCCACACATGGCCTGCTCCTAAACTTTCTTTGCCGCGGCTTTGCGGGCTTGTTTCATCTTGCGGTAACGGAGCGCCCACCCCTCCCTAACCTGCAGTTCGCTGCGGGTGATGGCAAGGGAATCAGGAGGCACATCCGACGTGATAACGCTTCCAGCTGCAATATTCGCGCCATCCCCGATTTTGACCGGGGCAACAAGGGCCGAATTGGAGCCGACGAAGACGTTTGCGCCAATGTCCGTTAAGTGTTTTTCGTAACCATCATAATTGCAGGTGATGGTGCCAGCGCCGATGTTGGAACCTGCCCCAACCCGCGCATCGCCAATGTAGGTCAGGTGGTTGGCCTTGGCGCCGCGGCCGATGACCGCTTTCTTGACCTCGACGAAATTGCCGATATGGGCCTCCTCGCCGATTTCGGCACCGGGCCTTAACCTGGCAAAGGGGCCGATTTTCGCGCCATTGCCAATTGTCGTACCCTCAATATGGGAGTTGGCGAAAACCTGTACGTTGTTGCCAATTCTTACATCGGGGCCAAAAAACACGTTGGGCTCGATCACCACATCAGTGCCAAGTTGGGTGTCAGCCGAAAAGTAAACCGTGTCTGGCGCTATCAATGTGGCGCCGTTCAGCATGGCGGCCGAACGGTATTGCAACTGCAATTGGGCCTCGATGGTAGCGAGCTGGATCCGGTCATTGACCCCCGCCACCTCCGCCTCCGTGCCCATGACAAGGCCAACGCCAGCACCGGACTTGGCAATGAGTTCTATCACGTCCGTGAGGTAGAATTCCTGCTTGGCATTGGTGTTCTTGACCAATGAAAGATACTTCCACAGGTAATCAGACCGCGCTGCTATAATGCCAGAGTTACAAAGGGTTATGGATTTTTCCGCAACAGTCGCATCAAGCTCTTCGCGGATGGCACCCACGCCCGAACCCGCCTTGATCAGGCGTCCATACCCATGGGGCTTGGCCGCGTGAAATCCCAGCACGGCCGCCGGCGTGGCAGCATGAATGCCGGCCACGAGGGCCTTGAGCGAGGCGGCCGCGATGAGCGGTACGTCCGCGTATAACACCAGGATCGTTCCCGAGAAATCCGCCAGTGCCTCCCGCGCCATCGACACCGCATGGGCAGTGCCTCGGCGTTCGTGCTGGATGGCGAGGACACTGTTGGGCACAAACCAGCGGGCTTCATCGCCAACTGTGTCCATGTCAGGACCCACCACAACCACGGTGTGGGCAGGTTTCAACTCCGCGGCAGCCGTTAACACATGGCCCAAAAGTGTGCGTCCGGCGATCCTGTGCATGACCTTAGGCAAGGCCGATTTCATCCGCGTACCCTTGCCAGCCGCCAGAACAATAAGTGCAATGTCAGTCATTTTTGCCTGTTAAAACCGAAGAATCTGCAGAATCCCACCCCAGAACTATCCTATTTAAGCCTTTTAAGACAATTGTGTGATCAGAAAATTAAACCCCAATACTTCGCTTGACCCCCTGCTGCACCGCAACTATGGTCCGCCGCACTCCGCAAAAGCTGACTCGTTTTCGGTCAGGTGGGGCCCGTAGCTCAGTGGTAGAGCGGTTGACTTTTAATCAATAGGTCGTGGGTTCGAATCCCGCCGGGCTCACCAAGCAGATGTGCCATCCGCCAATTAGTCGTTGGAACAAAATCGGCGTTCGTGCGTTGATTCATATGATAAAAACACTGATTGTCGCCATTGTTGCTCTTGCAGTCGTCTATCCCATCGCCAGCTTCGGTCAAAATCCACTTAATCCTGAAGAAGTCAATTCGGCAGAATTCGCAGGAGAATTGCCGGAAGGCGTAAGCCCGGTTACAATCAAGCTGCAGGTACTGCTGGATAGGGCTGGGTCGAATCCTGGCGTGATTGACGGAGTTGCCGGTGAAAACGTTACCAAGGCAATCCGCGGCTATGAAGAAATTTTGGGTTTGCCGCCTTTTGGCATCTTGAACGAGGATTTGTGGCGGCGTCTCCAATCACCCGAACCCGTCATCTCGGCCTATACCATCGCGTCAACAGATCTGGAGAAAATGGCTGAGAGCATTCCTCAGGACTATGCGGAAATGGCTAAGTTGCCCTGGTTGGGTTACACGACGGGAGCCGAGGCTATTGCCGAGAAGTTCCACATGGACCAGGACTTCCTCATTTCGTTGAATCCCAATTCCAGTTTCGCAATTGGAGAACAAGTGTTTGTCACAAACCCTGGAGAACCTGCTTCAGTCGTGATTACACGGATTATTGCCGATAAGGCGAACAAGCGCGTGGTGGGCTACGGAGAAAACGGCAAGCCTGTCATCATATACCCCGCGACCATTGGCAGCGATGCTACGCCATCCCCTCACGGAACCCATGAAATCAAGGGGGTAGCGACCTTTCCAACTTACGCATATGACCCCGCGATCAACTTCCAGCAGGGTGAGAACTCTCAGAAGCTCACCATTCCCGCAGGTCCCAATGGCCCAGTGGGATCCACCTGGATTGATTTGACGGAGCCCACCTATGGCATCCACGGCACGCCTGAACCCTCAAAGATTTCGAAAACCTCATCGCATGGATGCGTGCGACTGACCAATTGGGACGCAGCTGAACTCAGCAAGCTTGTGAAG
>JANMKJ010000407.1:0-2258 GCA_031371945.1 Rhodobiaceae bacterium | reverse complement strand
CGCTGTTTCCACGAGCAGCCGTCCTCCGCCCGGCATGGCATCACGCGCATTCACCGCGAGGTTCAAGAGCGCCGATTCCAGTTGATTGGAATCTGCATGAACCTGTGAGAGTCCTGCCGGAAAGTCCGATTTAATCAGTATGGTGGGACCGAGCGAACGCTGCATAAGGTCAGTCATCTCATTTACCAGCTTAGGCAAATCAACCGGCTCCAGATAAAGATCCTGGCGTCGCGCAAATGAAAGCATTCTTTGCGTGAGAGACATTCCACGCTTTACCCCTTCGGATGCATTATCCACCAGTGAAAGCAGGCGTTCATCCTCCGGAATGCGTTTTCGCAGGAGCTCCATGCTGCTTTGAATAACCATGAGCAAATTGTTGAAGTCATGGGCAATGCCACCTGTGAGCTGACCTATGGCCTCCAATTTTTGAGCTTGAAAGAGAGCATCCCTGGCCCCCTCCAGCGCCTGCTCAGCCTTCATTTTTTCTACCTCAGCAGCTTTCCGTTCCGTAAGGTCACGCGTGATTTTAGCGTAGCCCAGCAGTTGGCCAGAAGTACTGCGAATGGGATCTATGACGACATGGGTCCAGATCTGGCTTCCATCTTTTCGAACACGCCAACCCTCTGTTTCAAACTTACCCTCCTTGGCGGCCGTTGCCAGGGCTCTTTTTGGAAGGTTGGTTGCCTGATCTTCCTGAGTGTAGAAAACCGAGAAGTGCTTGCCAATAATTTCCCAGGATTCATAACCCTTGAACCTTTTTGCCCCAGGGTTCCAACTCGCCACGTTTCCGTTAACGTCCAGAAGATAGACAGCGTAGTCCGTTATCGCCTCCACCAGGATGCGATAACGGTCAACGTCAGTCATTTCGCGACGAAGTTGTTCGGCTTCCTTCTGTTCGGTGATATCAACGTTAACCCCGATCATCCCCAGAAGTTTGCCGCTTGGGGAAAGCCGTGGACGGGCGTCCGTATGCAAAACGCGGTAGTCGCCTTGCGCGTTTTTGTAACGACCGTCGACAGAAACGCTGGACTTGGTTGCAAGTGCCTGCAACAGCGTCTCAGTGATCATAGGAACGTCTTCCGGGTGCATCGATGTGCGCCAGTCGAATTCCATTACATTGCCTGGGTCCACATTCCAAAATTCACGTTGCATGCGATTGAGGTGCAGGCATCTCCCGTTCTCGTCACTCATCCAGATCATGACAGGCGCGTGCTCAGACATGAGGCGAAAACTCTCCTCTGACCTTCGTAATTCTTCCGCCACCTTTTTACGAACCGCTTCTGTACGATGGAGTTCGACGGCAAACCCCAACTGCCTGGCGATTGTTTGGGCGAGCTCAATTTCGGTAGGATTGAAAGTATGGGGATGATCGTAGTAGGCCATGAATTTGCCGGTAATAGCGCCCTGTGAAATTAACGGGAGAAAGGCAAGCGCACTTATCCCTTCCTTCTTGATTGAGCGCTTGAGTTCCTCACTGTCATTTGTGTCATCAATATTTTCTATAAAAATCGGAGCAGGATCAACGTCGCCCCTCGTCCACGGCGAGTGCCCTTCAACAGCTTTCACATACGCGGCCGAAAGTCCTTTATTGGCGACAAATTTCATCACGCCATGATCATCAAGAAACAGGATCGAAGCACTTTTGCAATGAAGCGCGCCACATACTGCCTCCAGCGATGCGTCATAAATCTCATCGATGTCTTGCGCCCGGAACAATCGGTCAGTGAACTTGAACAGTGCGGTTAACTCGGCCTCTCGCTTATTGGCCAGCTCGTCGCTACCCATTTTCCCGACTTCTGAATGGCCCATAGGCGTTTCCCAGCGATTACTCCGATTGAATGAAACATTATTCAGAAGAATTGGTTCCATGGAAATTCAACGGACCCACAGCTATGTAGAAACCACACAACGGGTGATGTTCGCACTGGACGACTGCCACTTCTAATTGAAACAACAAAAAAAGGCTCCAGGGGCCATAGGTGAATAACCCGTAAGTGATCAGAACCTTGTCATGGCTGGTGTAATTATCCCTAAAAAATCCTGTTAACAGCATTGAGTTGTAAGCGATTACAAATAAAAAGGCCGCCCCATTTCAACAAAACGGGGCGGCGACTCTTTAACTTTTTAGATCAAAGGCAACAACACGTTACTTCCACGCAGTATGTCGGCTATGGTCAACTTCATCATCGCGATGTTTTCCGCCTGTGACACCTCCCCACCAGGCAGCAACGGCGCTCACCAGGAACGATGCGGCCGTA
>JANMKJ010000538.1:0-9021 GCA_031371945.1 Rhodobiaceae bacterium | reverse complement strand
CTGTTACGTCCGTTGCGGTTGCGGCCCCAACGGTCCCGGCGGCGCGGCGGTCCACGCTCACCTGATTCCGTTTCAGTGGTTTCCGCAGTTGGTGCAGCGGATATTTCTTCAGGCGCATCTCCGCCTGGTTCTGAGACGGTTTCACCGTCACTCTCACCAGCGGCTACAGCGCCGTCTTCACGGTCGCGTCCACCACGTCGACCACCGCGACGACCACGCCTGCGGCGTTTGCCGCGCTGGCCGTCACCATCTTCTTCACCGGCCTCCACATCCGTTGCGGCAGCGACTGGAGCTTCCTCAATGTCAGCCTCCACCATGTCCTCAACGTCATCCTCTTCTTCGTCGACCGTGTCGACTTTGATCGGGGGATTGGCTGCCTTGCGGATCACAATGTTGCGATCACCGGCACGCTCAATCACGGCCTGGGAACCTTTTACCTCATCGCTCGGCACGATGAATACCGAGATGCCATACGCTTGTTCGAGGGAAAGCAGATTGTCGCGCTTGTCGTTAAGAACATAGGACGCAATTTCGCGGCTGCACTTGACAGTAAGGTGCTCGGCTTTGCGGTTCATCAAATGCTCTTCAATGGCCCGCAACACGGATAGCCCACAAGACGAGATCGAGCGAACAATGCCGCGCCCTTCGCAATGCGGGCAGGGCCGTGACGAACCTTCCAGAATGCCCGGGCGCAAGCGCTGGCGCGACATTTCCATCAGTCCGAAATGACTGATGCGGCCCACCTGAATGCGGGCGCGGTCGTCCTTGAGAGCGTCCTTCAACCGGCGTTCAACTGCGCGGTTATTGCGATTTTCCTCCATGTCGATGAAATCAATCACCACAAGTCCGGCTAAATCGCGCAAGCGCAACTGCCGGGCAATTTCATCACACGCTTCGAGGTTGGTCTTGAGCGCCGTATCCTCGATGTTGTGTTCGCGCGTCGCCTTGCCGGAGTTGATGTCGACCGAAACCAGGGCTTCTGTCTGGTTCATCACGATGTATCCGCCGGACGGCAGTGTAACGGTCGGCGAATACAGGGCATCGAGCTGTGTTTCCGTTTGATGCTTGGAAAACAGCGGCCGGGTATCCTTGTAAAGCTTCACGTTCTTGGCATGCGAAGGCATGAGCATTTTCATGAAGTCTTTGGCTTCGCGGTAGGCGGCTTCGCCTTCGACAAACACTTCTTCCACGTCCTTGGTGTAAAGATCGCGAATCGAGCGCTTGATCAGGCTGCCTTCTTCATAAACCAGGGCAGGGGCCTGCGAATGCAGCGTAAGATCACGTACATTTTCCCACAGCCGCATCAGGTAATCGAAGTCACGCTTGATTTCGGGCCGGGTGCGTTGCGCACCAGCTGTGCGAACGATCAGGCCCATGCCTTGCGGCACTTCCACATCTCGCGCCACTTCTTTCAGACGGCGGCGGTCGCCGGCATCGGTAATCTTGCGGGAAATGCCGCCACCCCGTGCCGTGTTAGGCATCAGGACGCAATAACGACCGGCAAGTGAGAGGTAGGTCGTCAGGGCCGCTCCCTTGTTGCCGCGTTCTTCCTTCACCACCTGGATGAGGATAATCTGGCGACGCTTGATAACTTCCTGGATTTTATACTGGCGGCGCGGCGCACGGCGTGCACGGCGTGGAACCTCTTCGAGCGCATCTTCCGCTCCAATGGATTCTACCTTGCGGCTTTCAGCATCTTCCTCGACAACTTCTAGAACTTCACCCACGACCTTGGCGGCAGGGGCTTCCGAAACCTCATCGCCACCATCAAGGGCGGCCAAATCGGCAGTATCCTGATCCTGTTCATCCTCTGCAACATCGTCAGACTCGACAGCATCGGAGACTAACTCTGGCTCATCACTGGCCTGCAGGGGGGCCGCTTCCGCGCCCCTGTCGTCGATGTCGTCTTCATCGTCATCATGTTCAGCAGCGTCATCTTCCTCTTGCTCACGCAACAGGGCTTGGCGATCAGCCACAGGAATTTGGTAGTAGTCGGGATGGATTTCGGCGAAAGCCAGAAAGCCATGGCGATTGCCGCCATATTCCACAAATGCTGCCTGCAACGACGGTTCAACCCGTGTCACTTTAGCGAGGTAGATGTTACCCTTTAGCTGCTTGCGGGCAGCGCTTTCGAAATCAAATTCCTCGATGCGGTTACCGCGAACCACGACAACCCGTGTTTCCTCAGCATGTGTAGCATCGATGAGCATTTTGCTGCCCATGTTCTTGTTTCCTTTGCGGAAGCTGGCGGTGGGGCTTCAAGGATTCCGTTTCCGGAAGCGAGAAACCACAGCGCCCGACAGGCCAGCTTGCGCGAAAAGGGCATGATCCAAATTTTGACGATATGCGTTGCGGACGACTCAGCGAGGGTTAAAAACCCTGTGGCTTGAGGCGCAATCGATCGGTCTTGAATCATGACCCACATTTATCTTTGTTCAAGCCATTATGGCAGGAACGGTTCAACTCATTTGCGGGTACCGGGCAGAGTTATCAATTCCTGCGGCCCGCAAGATTCCTGAAAACAGAAATCTCACCTAGACGTGACTGGGAGGGATAAACCATTGGTTCTCCGGACCCCCCGTTCACGAAATCGTAGCTCTTGGCAGACCAGCGATTTGACTCGAGTCTGTCTTGGAGACAGACCTTGTTTAGGGACCGTGACCCGAATTTGCAAGGTCGCATGTGACGGAACGGTGAAAAGCCGGCTGAAGCACCCAGCCAGAAACCCCGGGTTAACCATCAAACCGCTAGTCTTTGCCCGATTTGGTTCAGGGACACTTTATTTTTGATGGATAATTCATCCTCATCGCATTTTCCATGGCGCAAGGGAAGCGTTATCAGAGCCATATTATCGTTCATTTTCATCGTCTTGGGAAGCTATGTTAGCTTAGCGGATGCAGTTACTACGGGAGCCCGCGTCGGCGGTGACGGAAACCGCACCCGGTTTGTAGCCGACATTTCAAAAGCCGTGAGCTACAGCGTTTATGTGCTCCCCGATCCTTACCGGGTGATCATCGATATTCCCGACATGAATTTTGACCTGCCACCCGGAATCGGCAAAAAAGTCCGTGGTTTGGTATCTGAGTACCGATACGGCATTCTCGAGCCTGGAAAATCCCGTATTGTCATCGATACAACCGGCCCCGTTCTGATCGAAAAGACCTACCTGGTGGAAGCCCAAGTGGGGCAACCCGCCCGCATTGTGGTCGATTTAGTCAAAACCACCGAGGAAGCCTTCGTCCAATCCTATAATGCTGAACAAAGCCACGCCCAGCAGGAAATTGCCAACCTGGCCGATGAACTTCCCATTGCACCACCGCCGACAGATATTGTTGCTGCAAGTGCCGAACCCGAAGCGCCGCCGCCCCAGAAAAAGTCCGGACGGAAAGTCATTGTTCTTGATCCCGGGCATGGCGGCATTGACCCCGGTGCCTCAAGTCCGCAAGGCACCAAGGAAAAAGACGTTGTCCTGTCCTTTGCCCGGTCGCTGCGCAAGGTGTTGAGGGCTACCGGCAAGTATGATGTAATACTCACCCGCGATGACGACAGGTTCATCAGCTTGAAGCAGCGCGTTGAGGTTGCCCGCCAGGAAAACGCCGATCTCTTCATCGCGATCCATGCCGATACGGTAAGGGGCAGGGATGCCAGAGGTGTTACCCTCTACACCCTATCAGACACTGCGTCCGATGAAGAGGCAGCGGAACTGGCCAAGAAGGAAAACCGCTCCGACATTATCGGCGGACTTGATTTGGAAGAGGAGAATCAGGAAATCACGGATATACTCATCGATCTCGCCCAACGGGAATCGAAAAACCACGCCGTGTTCTTTTCCAAAAAGGCCGTGGCTCAACTGAAGCCGCTCACCCTCATGACCGGAAAGCCGCTGCGTTCGGCCGGGTTCATGGTGCTCAAGGCGCCCG
The DNA here is from genome assembly GCA_031371945.1 of Rhodobiaceae bacterium. GTDB lineage: Bacteria > Pseudomonadota > Alphaproteobacteria > Rhizobiales > Aestuariivirgaceae > Aestuariivirga. The sequence goes on along the minus strand of JANMKJ010000538.1, from coordinate 5,101 downwards.
ATGTTCCGTCGGTCCTGATTGAGTTAGGTTACCTCTCGAGCAATCTCGATGAAAAGTTGCTCACCTCTGATGCCTGGCAAAACAAAATCGCCCGAGCTTTTGCCAGTGCCGTTGACGGCTATTTCGCAACCGAGGTTGCGTCCAAAGCGAACTAAGATCCTGCTCCTCTGCCCAGCCTTGGCCATAATCAAAGCCTAGCAAAATCACTGCGGCATGTGCTATCGCCCGTTTCGGCGATGGAAGATCAAGGGGTCAAAGCTTTTTAATGTTACGGTTTCTCGGTTGGTTGTTCACGGCAGGTTTCATGATCTTTTTAGGTCTGGCTGGGGCCATGTCCTACGTGATCTACGATGTCTCGAAAGACCTGCCAGACTATAAGCAATTGGCGTCCTACGAACCCCCGGTCATGACCCGCATTCATGCAGCCGATGGTTCGCTTCTTGCTGAATACGCGGACCAGCGGCGCCTGTTCGTTCCCATCAACTCTGTGCCCAAACGCCTGATCCAGGCTTATCTATCAGCGGAAGACAAAACCTTTTACGCCCATGGTGGACTGGATTGGCGTGGCATTGCCGCCGCCGGCCTGCGCTATGCTCAAGTCAAGATCACGGGTCGCGGCCAAATCGTAGGTGCCTCCACGATCACCCAGCAAGTTGCCAAGAACTTTCTTCTCGGCAACGAGCAAACCATCACCCGCAAGCTGCGTGAAGCCATCATCGTACAGCGCATGGAAAAGGCCTTCTCCAAAGACCAGATTCTTGAGCTTTACCTCAACGAGATTTTTCTCGGCCTCAACTCCTATGGCATAGCGGCGGCTTCGTTGAACTATTTCGGCAAGTCGTTGAATGATCTCTCGCTCGATGAGATGGCGTATCTCGCAGCGTTGCCCAAGGGCCCCAACAATTATCACCCCTTCAAACACAAGGATCGCGCCATTGAACGGCGCAACTGGGTGCTGTTGCAAATGTTCGATAACGGTTACATTACTCAGGCCGAGTTGGATGATGCCACCAAGAAACCACTTGTCGTCAGCCCCCGGCCTTTCGGTGCCCAGCTTTTTGCAGCGGAGTCCTTTGCCGAAGAAGTGCGTCGTGAGCTCTCTGCCATGTATGGGAAAGATACACTTGGCAAAGGTGGTCTCTCCGTCCGCACCACCCTCGACCCAAAGCTTCAGATATTTGCACGGCAGGCGCTGGCCCGCGGCCTGATCTCCTTTGACCGCAAGCGTGGCTATCGCGGAGCGGTAAAGAAGGTGGATGTAACGGGCGATTGGGGACTTCAACTCGCAACGCCAAGGGCGCCGAGTGACGTGGCACCGTGGCGCATCGCCGTCGTGCTTTCCGTAACTGACGCTGCTGCGGATATTGGACTCCAACCCAAACTGATGCCTGATGGCAAGCTTGATACCGCACGCGAAACCGGAACAGTTCCCGTGGAACTTCTGGGGTGGGCAAGAAAATATGTCGATGGCACGGCCCTTGGCCCCAAGATTACCAAGGCAACTGAAGTATTGGAGCAGGGCGACGTCATTTACGTTGCCCCTAGTACCGATCAGGGCAAATGGCACCTCGTGCAGATGCCAGAGGTTGAGGGCGCACTAATTGCCATGGATCCTCATACGGGTCGCGTCTTGTCTCTGGTTGGCGGCTTTTCCTACGGCAATAGCCAATTCAACCGGGCGATACAGGCGATGCGGCAACCCGGCTCGTCATTCAAGCCGATCGTTTATGCAGCAGCGCTGGACAATGGCTATACTCCATCCTCGGTTATTCTGGACGCACCCGTTGAATACAAAATGCCGAACGGCACCGTTTGGCGCCCAAAGAATTACCAGAAGAAGTTCTTTGGTCCCTCAACCCTGCGCCGCGGCATCGAGCAGTCGCGCAACGTGATGACCGTGCGGCTGGCCGATGACCTCGGCATGACGCGGGTAGCTGACCTTGCCCAGCGGCTTGGCATCTATGACAAGCTTCCGCACCAGTTGGCCATGGCGCTGGGTGCGGGCGAAACCACCCTGTTGAAAATGACAACCGCCTACAGCATCTTTGACAATGGCGGCAAGAAGGTCGAACCCACGCTTATAGATCGCGTGCAAGACCGATACGGTCGCAGCATTTACAAGTACGACAAGCGCGATTGCACGCTGTGCAAGCAGGATGCATATGTTGCGGGTAGTACCGAACCCGACCTGGTTGATGTGCGCGAACAGGTGATGAGTCCCTATACCGCCTACCAGATGACATCGATGATGGAAGGAGTGGTGCAGCGGGGAACCGGCAAGAAAATGCTGGTTGTGGGAAAGCCCGTGGCTGGCAAGACCGGAACTTCGAGCGATGAAAAAGACGCCTGGTTTGTAGGCTATACGCCAGATCTGGCCGTTGGCGTTTATGTGGGGTACGATTCACCAAAGCCGATGGGAGCAAAACGCACAGGTGGTGAGTTGGCCGCCCCCATCGTTGCCGATTTCATGCGCTTTGCCTTGCGAGAACAGCCGGCAACGCCGTTCCGCGTGCCTCGCGCTATCGAGCTTATTCCGATAGATGCAAATACCGGGCAAAGGGCCGTGTTTGGCCAGGAGGGCGTAATCCTCGAAGCCTTCAAGCCCGGTGATGAGCCGCCGGAAAACACCAAAATCATTGGTGATGACGTGGCATCGGCCGAATCCATACCAGTGGCCGGCGAAGGCCAGCAGTTGGTACCACCGGAACCGCCTGTGGAAGTGCAGCAGCCCGCCCAGGGTGGTGACTTGACGACCAGTGGCGGCGGCCTCTATTGACCCATTTCAACTGACTGAAAGATCCCCCGGCCATGCGTGCAGAAATCGGCAAGCTCGTAGAAGATATGAAGCAGTCCATTGGGCTGCTGAGGAGGCATCTTTGACTGGGACGCAGCCCTCCGCCAACTCGCTGAACTGAACGCCAAATCCGAAGATCCGAACCTGTGGAATGATCCGCAGAAAGCCCAGGAGGTCATGCGCAAGCGCCAGGACCTGGACGCGCGCATCACGTCTGTCCTCCGCCTCGAACAAACCATTGCTGATAACGTCGAGCTCATTGAAATGGGCGAATTGGAGGGCGATCAGTCAATTGTAACCGAAGCTGAAAAGGCCTTGGGCGTACTGCAGCTGGATGTGGCCGAACAGGAACTTGAAACGCTGCTCTCGGGCGAGGCCGATGGCAACGATGCCTATGTGCAAATCAATGCCGGTGCTGGTGGCACCGAGAGCCAGGACTGGGCCTCTATCCTGATGCGGATGTACACACGCTGGGCCAACCAGAGCAAATTCAAGGTCACCGTGCTGGATGAGCATGTGGGCGAAGAAGCTGGCATCAAGTCCTGCACCCTGGAAATTAAGGGCCATAACGCCTACGGCAAGCTCAAGACCGAGTCAGGGGTCCACCGGTTGGTGCGCATTTCTCCCTACGATTCCAATGCGCGGCGCCACACATCGTTTGCCTCCGTCTGGGCCTATCCCGTGATTGACGATGAAATTGATATTCAGGTCAATGAGAGCGATTGCAAGATTGACACCTACCGCGCTTCAGGTGCTGGCGGCCAACACATCAACACCACGGATTCCGCCGTCCGCATTACCCACATGCCCACCGGGATTATCGTTGCCTGCCAGGCAGAGCGCTCGCAGCACAAGAACCGCGCCACGGCCTGGAAAATGTTGAAAGCAAGGCTCTATGAGCGCGAATTGCAGCTCAAACAGGACAAGATCGACGCGGTAAACGCCAAGAAGACGGACATTGGCTGGGGCCATCAAATCCGCTCCTACGTGCTCCAGCCCTATCAGTTGATCAAGGACTTGCGTACCGGGTTCACCAGCACCAATCCCGCAGCCGTACTCGATGGCGGCCTGGATGATTTCATCCAGGCGTCTCTCGCCAACCGCCTGAAGGGCATCAGCTCAGAGCTGATCGAAGATATCGATTAGCGGGGGCGTACGACCTTGATTGGCCGAAAACTGTCATCCGGTCGGTCAGATGCATAATTGTCTTGGTTGAAAGACAGGCTGGGCGAATGGCCGGAACTATCCCGGACTGCGAGACCATTAGCGGGTGGCGCCTCAGCACGGCTGATCATCCCGTAAATATTGGCACCATTTTCGATTGAAATGGTTTCGTTGAGGATATCGCCCTCCACCTGGGCGCCGGCATAGAGGTTCACATGTGTTCCCCGGATCGGTCCAATAACCCGCCCACGGATGTAAACTTCGTCGGCGGTGATTTCACCATGTACGAAGCCATTGAGGTCAATCACGCAGGATCGTGCGCGAACAGCACCGTACACCGTACCGTCGATATGCAGTTCGCCGGTCGTAGTTATGTTTCCCTCAATCGTGACATCCTGCGCCACCATCGAAGGAGATGAATTTGGAATGCTGCGGACGCCATTCGACGAATGTTTGGGCCGTTTGAAAATCATTCTTTTTTTGCCAAATGCTCTTAGAATCAACTTTTGCCAGTTTTACACGGGTTTGTTGGAATGACTATGACTTACGTGGGTTTTCAACGGTGTACTTTAGCCTGTCGGTCACCGCTTGTCATGGCTGTTTTCGAGATCGGGATCATTTAGGTTGATCGGGGCCATTGCCAAGCACGTGTTTTCCTGCCTTTGTTTAGCCCTTGTTTACTGGCCAATAAATTACAGATTTCGGTGTAATTGCAGGAAATGGGATATGCTTTGGTCTTCGAATTGCCGATTCTGGCGCGACAGTAGAATTTTGTGAACGAAGTGGTTTAAGGCAACACAAATTGCGGCACCGTTTGGCAAAGATAACTGTCCTCGCATTGCTGTCGATAATTGCGGTTGTAGTTATCGTAGGGGCAGCATTCTTTTGGCGCCTGTCGCAGGGTCCAGTTTCACTCGATTTCATGACCGAGCGCATAGAATCCCAGATTAACAAATCTCTCGGGGGCATGACGGTTAAACTTGGCGGAGCGGTCTTCGAACTCGACAACAAGACAGGAGTGCCCCATTTCAGGTTGCGCGACATGGTTTTGCTGGATCACACCGGAAACCTCATCGCAAAATCCAAGCGCGCTGCCATCAGCTTTGAAAGTGCGCCTTTGTTCACCGGCTCCCTCGTGCCGCG
>JANMKJ010000535.1:0-4669 GCA_031371945.1 Rhodobiaceae bacterium | reverse complement strand
CTGACATTGACCAGATCTATGTTGACCAGCCGGCAAAACTGCGCTTTTCCGCATTCAGCGCGAGGAATACCCCTGAGCTTTCCGGCACGATTGCGTTTGTGTCACCGGCAACCAGTGTCGACGAGTCAACCAGCAAGATCTTCTATACAGCCCAGGTTGACGTTTCAAATTCCGAATTCGCAAAACTCGGCAACAAGAAACTCGTACCCGGAATGCCCGTCGAAACCTTCGTCCAAACCGAAAGTAGAACCGCCCTTTCGTACCTGCTCAAACCCTTCGCCGATCAAATCCAACGCGCATTTCGAGAACAGTAATGGAGATCAGTTCAACTACGGTGGCGAGGCTGCGGTAGTCTAGGCTTCGGTACCATCCCCGTAGGCGGGGTCAGGTTCGCGCCTGTTCCGCGGTGTTGCTTCCATTTTTTCAGCCACGAAATTGCCCGAGGTGGCTGAATGAGGGAGGTCCCAGCCGAAATACACTTCGATGGATAACACTTTACCACGGACAATTTCAAAAATTTCAGTGTTGCGGAAGGTCTTGCCGTTTCTCAGGACACTCTCATAGGTCACGAACACTCGCCCTGCTGCAGCCGCAAGGTTTTTAAAGGTGAAGCTTTCGATGCTCTCGCTGACCGGCCAACATCTTTCAAAGTACTTCTCACGGTTGATTGCGTTATCCAAGGGACTCGTGAAATGAAACTCATCACCGATGATCAGTTCAAGGGCACCACGATCCTTGTTTTCAAAAGCCTTGAAGCAGGAGCGAACAATATCAATGTCTGATTCCATCATGTCTCCGATCAGCAAGTGAAGTCTTACTTGCTGCGGTTCCGGACCATGATGGCGCCCTGCTGAGACATGACGTGCACGATGTAATTAAATCCACGTCGGTCAACGGTGAACCTGTGGTAATTGCCGCCGCACCGCACCGTGCCATAGATGTGAAAACCCCGGCGCTCGAGGATGGCATAGGCTTTTTCGCAGTCTACACCATCTCTGCTCGGCACCATAACGTAATGGTCAACACTTCCGTGAGTCCCACGGTTGGTATGGCTACTGGCCAAACTGGATGTCGACAACACTGCAACGACCACACCGGCAGATAAGAGAAAAGGTTTCAACATCATAGTGTCCCTCAATTTTCTTGGTCAGTAAGCAACCCTAGCTCTTAGGCTGTACCGGTGGCAAGGCCGGAACCAGGGTCGGCGTAATAGGAAGGTCTGTGACACTTTTGTTTCCCTCGTACGGCCTTATCTCCAGATAACCTGTGCTGTATGCAACAAACAGGAGGACAGCTAGCGCAACGAATGCAGCCACGCCAAAGCCCGTCACAACGCTGTCATTATAATTTTCGTATTTGCCCATGTGAACCTCCATTACTTGGCTGTTCTCCCCTTATAAAAATGCGCGAAAGGGGATTAAGTTCCATTTTGGCTGGGGTTCAGATTGACAACAGAACGATGGCGAGAGCGATTGCGGCACCGGCCAAGCTGAAGGCGAGGACATAGCGCACGCCCTGCCCTGTTATGCCCTGTCTGGCCCGATTTGTGGCAGGGGTACCAATTTCGATGTCGTCATTCGGCGAATTTTTCATGACCTAACTGTCTTCCTCTGCCACCCAGGCTGTCGGGGATGACGGATAAACACGATACCGAAGGATTTGTTCCTACCGACCCTGACGGGGGCCCCGCCCGCGCTTAGAAAGCTATTGACGGAAAATATACTATAAATCATGTTAAATGCGACAAAAGGGAACTATCCTGATGAGCCATCGTTGACCCCGCATGACGTGCAAAATACTCATTGTTGAAGACAATTTCCTGCTGGCCGAAGAGCTTGCGGAACTGGTTCAGCACCAACTTAATGCCATACCAGTGACCACCAGCACCGCCAAGGCGGCGATTGAGTTGATACCAGATGCCATTACCTTGGCGTTCCTTGATATCGAGGTCCTGGACGGCACAACCTATCCCGTTGCCCGGAAACTGCTGGAAAACAAGATTCCCTTCGTTTTCATATCCGGTAACGACCAAAAAACAATTCCCGAGGAATTCCGGGGCCAGCCTTTTCTCGCAAAGCCATTCATGCAAGGCACGCTGCTGCGACTGGCAAATTCGCTGCTTGCACATGCGAACTAGTGCCTACGGCTTTTCCGGCAGGGGAAACCGCAGTTCGAAGGCGGTGCCATGGTCAAACGTGAGCTCGAAACTCCCACCTATCTGGGCCACGAGACCTGCCAGCAACTTGCTCCCCATGCCCTTTGACGCCTGCGCGGGATCGTAGCCCACGCCATCATCGGCCAGTTTGAGTTCTGCATTGTGGCCGTCTTCGAGTTTCCTGAAACTGATTGTAAGCTTGCCTTTCCTCCCCTCCGGGAAGGCATGCTTGATCGCGTTTGAAACGACTTCATTGGTGATAAGCCCAAGCGGCAGGGCATGCTCCCGGTCCACCTCGATTGCCTCCAGATCATAGGCAACCTCCACATCGTGGCCATAGGATTCCACAAGCCTGTCAACAATTGCTGGAATATAGGCTGAGGCATCAACAAGACTGAATTGGTCATTGCGATAGATCTGTTCATGCACCGCGATCATTGCCATGACCCGTTGCGACATTTCCATCTTCGCGTTGGGATCGATCTTTTGCAAGTTTATCAGTGAATTTACCGCCTGCAGGTTGTTTTTAACGCGGTGGTGGATTTCCCTGAATAGCATCTGGTTTTTTTCAAGTGCCGCCGCTAGGGCGCGGCGCTGATCAGCTTCCTGTGTAAGCCAATTGAACATCGTCCACGCGAGATGGGCCAGAAACAGCCCGATCGGCAACGCCACGGCAAGACTTAAGGCAGCAAACCTGTAGAACGGTGCAAACGCCAGCGCCGAGCCGATGGAAGCCGTTACGATCAGGTTTGTGCCCGGCACGCGGCGATAGCCAACGATGCGTTTGACACCGTCCGCTACGGACACCGCTTCGTAGATTCCACTGTCGGCACGCGGCAAATGAATCTTGAAGAGGTCCGATTTGCTCACATTCAAGGGGGCATTCAGAAGGGGATAGCGCGTCACCATCTCGCCATCATCTCGCACCACCAGAACCACTGATGACTGGTCGAACCTGAGCGTTGTCCACACCTTTTTGGCCAGCTCCGAGTTGAACGAAACAATGGCGGCACCAATAAACTTGCCGTTTCGTTCAATCCTTTTGCTCATGACGAATATCTGCTCGCCGTTCAGGCGACTGACCAGCATGGGTGAAATGTAGCTTTGGGCTCCCTCCGCTACCGCCTTGAAGTAATCGCGGTCGCGAATGTCGATGGGCTTGAAGTCCGGATCCGTTGTCAGTTCGGTCACGCCATCCGCCCGCACCAGGTAGATCCGCGGAGCCCCGGGAAGAGTCGCAATTGAGTCTTTCATGAACCGCAAGGCATTCGGCGTCAGGCCGTCAAGACTTGGCCCGACCAAATCATCCATTCGCTGCAGCAATTGCCGCGATGTCTGATTAACCCATTCGAAATTAGCGGCAACCACTTCGGCGGACGAAATCGCCTGGATGCGTGCGATCTCATCGGTGGCGACATAGGCTTTGCGAATGACCAGTGCCGTTCCACCCAACAGGAACAGCAAAAACAAGATGACCACCGAAGTCGCCATCACCTCCGAACGAAAAAACTGGCGGCCCTTTTGAACAAACATCAGTGAAATAGCGCCCTCCCTCGGCACTGGAACCTTACCCTATTTCACATGTCACGCAATTGTGGAATTGCAACCAACATTGCGCCAAAAATAGACGAGGGCAATTTTCAAAAATCGAATAATGTGGAACTTTTCCATCTTTCGCGCATTTCAAAAACGTTTCCATGAAAACTGGGAACGTGGCCGGGCGTTTTGACTGCAAGCCCCCTTGCACGATTGCGTCCGGTCATCCCCCATTTCTGATATTTTCCCAGCTTAATTTGAAAATCCTAGTTCAAGCATTTAATTCCTTACAACGTACGGTCAATCGCTTATCTGGGGTATAGCGATTGGCCGGGATTTGAGCTTCAATGACTACACTTCATCAATTTCGATGCAAGTTATCAATGCGATCACAGTGTGAGCTATCTATAAACTCAACAGGAAGGGTGTCGGCGTGGGTGTATATCAGCTCCGAGCGAGTGCGCTCCGCATAAACCCCCTGCGCATGGCGGAACTGCCAGGCGCTGAATGGGTGGATGTCTGCCAGGCCTGACAGACCTATTGCAGCAGCTGGTGCCGGGCCTCGTTCAGACCTTCGCTGTCACCTGCATTACCCATCTTCAGGGCCTCGGCGCGGATCAGCTTGCGGTCACCCGCCGACAATGCCACGGCAATTACCGGATAGTTGTGGGTTATCGCATCGGCCATGACGGCACTTTGGGTGGCAGAAAACGTCTTGCGGTCTTCAATGCCATCAATGACGCCTGCAATCAGTGTGGTCCATGAGGGATGGGTTGGAGCCGCATGCCGGTCTGTGGGCTGCAGTCCTGCCATTGCGGCAAGGACTTGCAGTTGATAGGCCTGAACCAGGGCCAGTTCTTGCTCAAGGGGTTCGCCCACGAAGATCGCGTAGTTGTAACGCGAGCGATATTCACTCAGCGAGGTGAGAATGATTTCCAGTTGCTGGCGCTTCTCGGCCGCGGAAACGGGAGCGGATAC
>JANMKJ010000321.1:0-4874 GCA_031371945.1 Rhodobiaceae bacterium | reverse complement strand
GAAACTGTGTCTCCCATAGATCGAACGCGGCGCTGCTGGGTATCCATGGAGCTGGACCACCAGGCGGTGTTGCATTCCCAAGCTTGCCGTACCGGCCACGCCCGAAGCCATTGTCCGGGCGGTGAAGAGCATGCGGACATGAGTGTGTGGGGAAAAATCGTCAAGGCCCTGGAAGCCCATGGAACCTGTTCCATGGTTTCGGTTGTGGGGGTTGAGGGTTCAACGCCGCGGGAAGTGGGGGCACGGATTGTAGTCACGCCCCTGGGCTTTCATGGCAGCATTGGCGGGGGCACATTGGAATGGCATGCCATCGCAAAGGCGCAGGCGTTGCTGGGAAAACCCACCCGACAAAATACGAGCAGCCATTCGCTGGGCCCGGACTTGGGGCAGTGCTGCGGCGGTCGGGTTCGGCTGGTGACGGAAGTTTTCAGCGCGAGCGATTTACCGGAAGCCAAGCGATTGGCGGGACTTGAAAGAGACGGGGCTTTCACACTCACGGGCCGCATTATGGCAGATGATTTCGTCGAGCAATTTGGCAACAGCAATCGCAAGCTCTTTCTGTTTGGGGCAGGACATGTGGGACGGGCACTGGTCCTGGCGCTGGCACCACTGCCGTTTGACGTAATGTGGATTGATCCGCGGGACGGGGCATTTCCGGCAGTTGCGCCATCCACTGTTGCCATGGTGCAATCGTCAAACCCTGCAGCAGAAGTGGCGAAGGCGGAACCGGACACGTTTGTGCTGGTCATGACCCACGACCATGGGCTTGATCTTGAGATTGCTGTGGCGGCATTAGGCAATTCAAACGTGGTCTTTACCGGGCTTATCGGCAGTGCGACGAAACGCGCGCGTTTTACCAATCGGTTGCGCGACGCGGGCCTGCCTGATGAAAAAATCGGCGCCATGGCCTGTCCCATTGGAAATCCGAGCGTAAAATCCAAGCATCCTGCTGCCATTGCGGCAGCAACGGTGGTGCAACTGCTGGAACAGGATGAACTGTTGAGAACGGGCGTAATTCCTGTCGCAACGCCAGCAATTTTCGCTAAGGTTGGTGCGGGAAGGGGCGTTGCATGACAGCACCGGAATACCTGCTTGAGGCCATTGATATCGTCAAAGTGTTTGGCACCCTGCGCGCCAATGATGGTGTTACCTTGCGGGTGGCTCCGGGTGAGATACATGCGTTTCTGGGTGAGAATGGTGCTGGCAAATCCACCCTGGTGAAAATGATCTATGGGTCGCTGCATCCCACGTCGGGCACAATAAAATGGATGGGCAAGGAAGTTGTCATTCCCAATCCCAATGCGGCCCGCAAGCTCGGGATTGGCATGGTGTTCCAGCATTTCTCACTGTTTGACGCATTGACGGTTGCTGAAAACATTTCTCTGGCCATGCCAGGAAAATTTGATTTGGCCGCACTTTCAAAAAAGGTGGCGCAGGTTTCCGTGGAGTATGGGTTGCCACTCAATCCAACCGCCACGGTTGCGGATCTTTCGGTGGGCGAGCGCCAACGCATTGAAATTGTGCGCTGCCTGCTGCAGGAACCCAAACTGCTAATCCTGGATGAACCTACGGCCGTGCTGACGCCGCAGGAAGCAGACCAGCTGTTTGTCACCCTGCGCCGATTGGCATCGGAGGGGTGTTCGGTGCTTTATATTTCCCACCGGCTGGAAGAGGTCAAACGCCTGTGCCATTCGGCAACCATTTTGCGGCATGGAAAAGTGGTGGCCTCCTGCGATCCGCGCAAGGAAACGGCAGCCAGCCTTGCCAGGCTCATGGTTGGCGGTGACGTGCATGCCATCCGCGCTGCCAAGGCACCGGTTGGCAATGCAGTACGGTTTTCATTGAAAGACGTGAACCTTGACGCCGACGGACCATTTTCGGTGGAACTCAAGAACATCAACCTTGATGTGCGGGGTGGAGAAGTGATCGCCATTGCAGGGGTTGCCGGCAATGGCCAGTCGGAACTTTTCGACGCCATTTCGGGCGAGCGGCCGCTGCTGCGGGGCGATGCCATTTTGATTGATGGAGCAACATGCGGGGCCATCGGGGTTACTGAACGGCGGAGAATGGGCGCTGCGTTTGTACCCGAAGAACGGCTGGGTCACGGGGCAGTGCCAGCCTTTGCGCTGACTGAAAATGTCGTGCTGACACGCCATTCGGACGATGCTTCACTGGCAACCCGGGGATTGCTCAACCGTGGCAAGGCGGGTGAAATTGCCGACCGGGTGATCAAAACCTACGACGTGCGCAAGGGCAAGGCCGATCCGGAAGCGCGATCGCTGTCGGGCGGCAATCTGCAGAAGTTCGTCATGGGCCGGGAACTCGACCGCAAGCCGAAGGTATTGGTGGTCAACCAGCCCACGTGGGGAGTTGATGCAGGTGCCGCTGCCACCATACGCCAGGCGCTGATTGACCTTGCGCGTTCAGGATCTGCGGTTGTGGTGATCAGCCAGGATCTGGATGAGATTTTCGAACTGGCGGACAAGATTGCGGTCATTTCCAGAGGCCAGCTTTCGCAGGCCCACCCTGCCCATGAGATGACGGCGGAAAAAATCGGGCTGCTGATGGCCGGTGCCCATGAAAAGGAGGCGTCCCGTGCAACTCATTCTTGAAAAACGCGGAGATCGGTCAGAATTTTTTGCACTGGCCTCGCCGTTTTTGGCACTGTTCCTCACGCTCATCGTTGGTGGATTGATTTTTGCCTCGCGCGGCATCAGCCCGCTCGAAGGCCTGTATGTCTATTTTGTCGAACCCCTCACCCAGATCTGGTCGCTGGAACAGCTGGTGGTCAAAGCTACGCCCTTGATCCTGATCGGTGTGGGACTGGCAGTCTGTTACATGGCCAATGTGTGGAACATTGGGGCCGAAGGCCAGCTCACGATTGGTGCCATCGTCGGCAGCATGGCGCCGGTTCTGTTTCCAACTTGGCAGGACCCATCGGTACTTGTGGTGATGCTGATCATGGGAACAGTGGGCGGGGCGCTGTATGGATTGATTCCGGGCCTGCTCAAGACGCGCTTCAATGCCAACGAGATTCTCACATCGCTGATGCTGGTCTATGTGGCGCAGTTCATTCTCGATTGGCTGGTGCGTGGGCCATGGCGCGATCCCAAGGGATTCAACTTTCCGGTGACGCAGACATTTGAGGGTTGGCAGCTGCTGCCGACCTTCGGCGGCACCATTCATCTTGGCGCTCTGTTTGCGGTTCTGGCGTGTGTGGCGCTTGCATTCCTCATGGCCAAAACCCTCAAGGGCTTTGAGATCAAGGTGACTGGCAATGCTCCCCGCGCCGGGCGCTTTGCTGGATTTTCACGGGACAGGATGGTGCTGTTCTGCTTCCTGCTATCAGGCGGCCTTGCGGGGCTTGCCGGCATTTGTGAAGTGGCGAGCGTTGTTGGCAAGTTGCAGCCACAGATTTCGCCCGGATATGGCTTTGCTGCCATCATTGTAGCCTTCCTTGGGCGGCTCAATCCCGTGGGCGTGCTCTTTGCCGGACTATTGCTGGCGTTGAGCTATATTGGGGGAGAAGCCGCGCAGGTTTCACTCGGCATATCCGACAAGATTGCCAAGGTGGTGCAGGGCATACTGCTGTTCTTCATACTGTCCTGTGACACGCTGATACTTTACCGCATCAAAATCCAGTTCAAGGGCGTGGGCACGCTCAAGGCTGTGGGGTAGGCACCATGGATCAATTCCTGGCCGTTGCCCTCACCATCATCACTGCGGCTACTCCCTTGCTGATTGCGGCAATCGGCGAACTGGTCGTTGAACGCTCGGGTGTGTTGAACCTCGGTGTTGAGGGAATGATGGTGATGGGTGCGATTGCCGGATTTGCCATTGCCCTTACGACCGGTTCAACCATGCTGGGTATTGGTGCTGCCATATTGGCCGGCATGGGGATGTCGCTGCTGTTTGGTTTTCTCACACTCACCCTGGTTGCCAACCAGGTTGCATCGGGACTGGCGCTTACCCTTTTGGGATTGGGGTTGTCTGGCCTCATAGGTGAATCCTTCGTTGGGCAGCCCGGTCTAAAACTTCCCACGCTATATGGCATAGACGGGTTGGTTCCGGTTTCGCTCTTTCTGACAGCGGCGGTCGCCTATGTCCTGTTCAAGACGAAAACCGGACTTGTCATCCGCGCCGTTGGCAACAGCCATAACTCGGCCCATGCGCTGGGTTACCGGGTTATTGCGCTCCGCTATCTCTGTGTGATGTTTGGCGGCGGCTGTGCTGGCCTGGCGGGAGCCTACCTGTCGTTGGCCTACACGCCCCAGTGGATTGAAAACATGACGGCTGGCCGGGGTTGGATTGCCCTGGCGCTGGTGGTTTTTGCCTCCTGGCGACCCTGGCGGACATTGGTCGGGGCCTATCTTTTTGGCGCCGTGTCGATCCTTGGATTTGTGGTGCAGGCCATGGGGCTTGGGATTCCATCACAATTCCTTTCAGCCTTGCCGTATCTGGTCACAATTGTTGCGCTGGTGATTATTTCGGGTAACAAGCGATTGACGCGGGCCAATACTCCTGCTTGCCTTGCCCAATCTTTTGTGCCTGATAGGTAGGAAGCAACCGGCCCTGCCATTGTGGCAAGCAGGGCCAATGACCAAAAAGCCGCGAGTTAAGAACTGGATACACGGGAGACGAGAAATGAAGAAATTACTGATGTCAGTTGCGGTAGCAGCTGTGGCGCTGGGCGTGGGCTCGGGCGCTTCGCTTGCCGCCGACAAATTCAAGGCCTGCTGGGTTTATGTAGGCCCAGTTGGCGATGGCGGCTACACGTTCCAGCATGACGTTGGCCGCAAGCAGGTTGACGCGGAACTGGGCGACAAGGTTGAGACCGTATTTGTGGAAAACGTTGCAGAAGCCGATGCAGACCG
>JANMKJ010000311.1:0-1765 GCA_031371945.1 Rhodobiaceae bacterium | reverse complement strand
CGGCCATGGCACGGAAATGCGCCGGGGTACCAACCTTGCGGACTGGGTTGCCCAACTGGAAGAACTCGTGGATACGCTGGAACTGCAGAAGTTCTCGCTCATCGGGTTTTCCTTCGGCGGCATGATAGCGCAAGCCTACGCCGCAAGGCACCAAAGCCAGATCGAGCGTTTGGTACTGCTGAGCACGGTATATGATCGTAGCGCTAAAGAACGGGCAGGGGTGCTGGCAAGACTGGAACTGGCGAGGCGGGACGGACCGCAGGCATTAATAACTGCAGCACTTTCCCGCTGGTTTTCGCCTGATGCCAACCCGGAGTTACTTGCCACCTACGATACGATGCTGCGCGGCAATGATCCCGCAGCATTTCTGGCAGCCTATGCGTGTTTTGCGTATGCGGATCAGGAATTGAAGGGAGCCTTGGCCCATTTCCATCGGCCCACTCTGGTGATGACCGGTGAACTTGATACGGGCTCCACCACCGCCATAACGCGAAAACTGAGCCGCGTGATTTCAAACGCTGAATGTTATATCGTTCCCGGTGGGCGGCATATGATGCCGGTAGAAACGCCGCAGCTGGTCAATCCGGTGCTGGCCAGATTTTTGAGTGGAGTGCAGGCGTGAAAAAAGTCATCAAAGGCATCATCTGGTCGATAACTGCCTTTTTTGTGGTTTTCGTGGGTGGCGGTTACATCCTGCCCAATGAAGTGAACGTCCAGCGTCAGGCCACCATCAGCGCCCCTCCTGACAAGGTGTACGCCCTGGTCGCAAACTACAGGCGTTTCCAGGAGTGGTCGCCCTGGGCCGAGCTTGATCCCGCTACCACATATAGGTTCGAGGGGCCGGAGGCTGGCGTGGGTCAGAAAATGAGCTGGGCCTCCAACAATCCGAACGTTGGTACGGGTTCCCAAACCATTACGGAAGCTACTGAGAACAGTCACCTCGGCGTTGACCTTGATCTCGGCCAAATGGGCAAGGCCACTTCCTACTGGGATTTGAAACCGGGGACCGGCGGGACTGTCGCCACCTGGGGCTTCAAGATGAAGCTGGATGGTGTGCTGGATCGCTGGATGGGGTTGCTGATGGATCGTTTCGTGGGCCCCGACTACGAAAAGGGCCTCCTGCGGGTTAAAGCCGTTGCCGAGAAAGCCGCCACAAGTGGCTGATAAATTTCAGCTTTATATCGATGGCGTATTTTGTGACGCCGAAGCTGGTGCGACTTTTGAAAGCATCGATCCGTCAACCGGGTTGACCTGGGCAAGAATGCCAAGGGCCTCAGCCACCGAAACAAACCGGGCCGTTGCAGCCGCACATGCCGCCTTCATCGGTGGACATTGGCCATTACTCACAGCAACAGCACGCGGTAAGCTCCTCTACAAACTGGCAGATCTCGTCGCACGGGATGCGCAGGTCATTGCCGAACTCGAAACCCGCGACACGGGCAAAGTCATCCGCGAAACCCGGGCCGTTACCGGCTACGTGGCCGAGTACTACCGTTACTTCGCCGGTCTTGCCGACAAGATTGAAGGTGCCACCCTGCCCATCGACAAGCCCGACTTGGAGGTTTCGACACGGCGCGAGCCCCTGGGAGTTGTGGCAGCAATCGTGCCATGGAACAGCCAGATGTTCTTGACGGCCACCAAGGTGGGTCCGGCCCTGGCAGCAGGCAACACCGTGGTGATCAAGGCATCCGAGGATGGTCCCGCTCCGCTTCTACACTTCGCCAAACTCATTCACGAGGCGGGTTTCCCGAAAGGGGTGGTGAAT
>JANMKJ010000294.1:0-3680 GCA_031371945.1 Rhodobiaceae bacterium | reverse complement strand
GACGATGTCGTCTCCCGGCTTCACCATCGTGACACGATCCTTGGCGCCATTGAGATGCTTCTGGGCGCCTAGCACGAAGGGATGCATCTCTTTGGGCATCTGCGTGAGAATGTCCTTGCCCATCCAGAAATCCCATTCGGCGGCGGCGCAATAATACGCGGCGTTGGGGAAATTCAGCGCCCCTCCGGCCCCCACAGTTGCCCAAATGTGGTCGGGATGGGCATGGGTGAAGACAACCTTGGTGATGGCGGCGGGATCGATCCCGGCGAGCTTCAGATTTTCAATGAGTTTGCCAGCCGTCGGTTGGAACTCCGTGCCCGAACCATTATCGAACAGGATGAGGTCGGCGCCCGACTTGATGAGGGTCACGTTGGCTGGTGCCTGCACCTCGTTGCCAGTAACACCGGCCGCGGCGAACAGGGCGTTCCGCGCTTCTGGCGGTGCATCGGGCGCGAAAACGTCGATTGGCAGAACGAGGTGGCCGTCGCTGACCACAGTCACATCAACGGCGCCCTGTTTGAAACTGTAGGGGGCGGCCAGTGCCAGGACGCTTTTCGGCAATAGGCCGGAGGCTATGAAGCCAGTGGCGGCAGCCAGGAACTTGCGGCGATCGACGACGATGAACGGCTTTGAATCCAGCATGATTGTATCTCCCGTTGGAACACGTGGAAGCCTACGCTTGCATTTTTGGCGCGAAGTTTCAACGATCAACAGCGTCAAGAAACCTGACCTGATTTTATTGCGCCAGCGATCCTAGCGGCAATCAACCGGACCGATGTGCGGTTGCGGAGTTGAATCCTTCTGGAATGCGAACACGGCGCGACAGGTTGAACCACCGAGGTCGACGACAAGTTCATTGTTGGACTGCAGGCCCGTTAAAAACACTTCGCCATCGTAACCCACGGCAAGCACTTCGCTTGAACCTGCCAGCGTGGCACTCGATCCCGCTGGCAGGAACGCGCCCTTGGTATCCCGCAGTGTCACCACTGCTGCATTATCCGCATGCGGTGCTCCAGAAAATCTGACCACGGCGCCGCTGTGATCCGGTAAAGCAATCAGCTTCGACGTTTCCGAAATTGTCGACGTGACGGGCAGGTCGTCGGGCTCGATGGCCAGTTTGTTGAGTTCATAGGAGCGCACGCCCGGTACCAGCAGCTTGCCATGCCCACTGGTTTTGCCAATTTTGTGGTTCTCGTGGTACACGCCAACATTCGGTTCGCCAGCGTCAACAACAGCAAAAGAGTCATCAATGCGGTGTGACAGGAACACGTCGCCATCAATGAAGGCAACGCCACCTTCGAGATTTCCATAGACGTTGAGATCATTGTCAGCTGCGCTGATAATGGCTGTGGATTGGTTGGTTTCGCCGTAGCGCGACAGGATCAGGTTGCCGCTTGTGCTGGTCTCGTTGCGGTGCAGGCTTGCGCCATAGCCCAGGCTGCCCGGTTCCTGCTGCAGGGTTTTTGAGGCCGAGACATCGGCTGACATTCTGCCATCGGCATAGGATGCACCAGTGGAACCATTGCGGTTGGCACCCAGGGTGAATGACAATCCGGCAGTGGCGCTAATCTCATGCGCATCGCCAAATTGTGCCTGTGCCGATAGGTTGAATTGCGATTGGGATCCGAGCGAATGGGCAAATCCCACATTCACGACATGACCGTGTTGTTTGTTGGCACTCGTCGTATGGGCATAGCCCAATCCCAGTGATCCCAGTTCATCCCACAGCTGGCTGTTCAGTTGGATGCGTTCGTAGGATGTTATCCTGTCCATGCTGCCAAGATCAGGACCGCCAACGGCTGTTGCATCAGCAAGGTCAATGTAACTCCCCAATGCGCGGCGCGCGTCAAATTTGAATGAGTTCCGCCCCCAAGCGTAGTCGTAGCTCGCGGCCAGCTGGCTGCCCATGCGACCTTGGTACAGGCTTCCCGCCAGCGCCAGTTGCGCCGTACCCCAGCCACCAAGTCCTGTTACGATGCCCGCACCCAGGTTGATGACGCCGGAACCTGCTTCCGCATGTCCCTCAACCGTCACCGCATCATTGAAGCCATGGCGCAAACTGCCAACGGCTATGGGTGTTGCGTCATAGGCATCGCTGTCCGTCGCAAAGCCGGTGCGGGCAAAGCCCACCTCGGTCGAGAAATCGGTCAGTCCATTGCGCAACAGGGCACGGCTCGTTGCAAATGGAATGGTTTGCTCACGCAATGTCCCGGTGGAATCCTGCACCACGATGCGCAAGTCGCCATTTTCATTTGGCACGGGCAGATTGTTCAGCTGGAAGCGGCCAGAATCCACATCGATGGAATTGAGACGCAGCTTACCAAGGTAGATATCAACTGTGGACGGGACCGCAGCCGTACCTTCGAGGCTGGGCACGGGATAGGTGATGAGGTCGGGGCGGGTGGAAAAATTCCGCCGCAGTTGCACCCCGCCCATGCGTATGGGCCGTGTCCAACCCAGGCCACCACTGACGACGTCACCAACATTGTAGGTGAGCTGTTGTTCCTGGAAGGATCTCGACCAGCGTGTGTCAAGACGTCGAAGCTCTACGCCATGATCCTCGCTGCGCAAACTGGCCAGCCCTGTCTGCGTCAGGTTCCCCACCGGAGTAAACAGTCGTCCGTCAAGGAAGGTTGAAGCCCCATTGAACTGCGGCCGCCATCCCAGGGATTGTTTTGCCATCTGGCCTGTCAGGGAATAGTTCAACACAGCACCAACACTGGATCGTGTCAGGGGTACGTCGTCGAGTACGCCGCGCATGTCATAAGTGCGAAGCGTCATCCTGGAGCGGTCGATGGTGAACAGGATCTGCTGCTCGCTGGCATTGTATTTAAAGGCAACCTGCGGCAGGGCGTCAAGATAGATCCATGCATCAGGCGAGGGGGCACCGCCTGTCTCAATGCCCAACTCGGTTAATTCACGGGCCTTGGAACGGAACCTGCCGCTGCTCTCACGCACAAGCTCGGCAATAAGGTCCTTCTCCCGGCCATTGATCGAAACACTCAGATACAGGGGTGTTTCAGCGCTGACGGCCTCAGCCTGTTCGGCCGGCAACGCCTGTGGAATTCCAAGTATCACCAGAAGCTGGGAAACTATCACTGTGCGGCAAAGCCATTGCATGATGTTTCGGCTATCTTAGCTGTACTGTTTTTACGACTTGCCCGAAATTGGAGTTTACTGAAACTGTAACGCTGGAACCCACAAGCGTGGTGGAGCCGCCTGCGCTAAAGCTTTTTGATGCACCGGCAAGAACGTAGCCATTCAGCCCGTTGCCAAATGAGACGACATGTCCTGCGCTGTCGGATGCTTTCATGCCAAAGAGTTTTAGATGGACGGTACTCGTATTGCTGACGGCAATCGTCAGCTTGCCGCCGCGTTGCTTTGCGTCCATGCCGACCGACGGTTGACTTTGTTGAGCCCCGCTGAAAAATACCGGCACCGAATAGCGCACCACCATTTGAATGGTGGAGCCTTTGGACGCGGCCAATTTAGGCAATTCGTCCACCAGCAGGCGATATGATTCTTCGCCCTTGAGAGGCTGTTTTGACAGCCTGACAATGCGGATCACCGCTTTCTCGCGTGGCTTCAGGCTCACGAACGGCGGGCTCACCACAGCTGCGGCAGTTTTATCAAGTTGCTCGCCTTGCTGGTAAAAGGTATCGCCGAGGTTGTAGTAAGCC
>JANMKJ010000184.1:0-21222 GCA_031371945.1 Rhodobiaceae bacterium | reverse complement strand
GCAAGGTATTTGACAGACGATTCAAGGGCTGCCTTGGCCACACCCATGACGTTATAATTGGGCATCACCCGCACCGAGCCACCATAGGTGAGTGTTATCATGGAACCGCCACTGGCCATCAGGCCTGCCGCGCGCTTGGCGATTTCGGTGAACGAGAAACATGAGATCACCATGGTCTTGGTGAAATTCTCGCGGCTGGTGTCGGCATATTTGCCTTTCAATTCGTTCTTGTCGGAAAACGCAATGGCGTGCACGAGAAAGTCGATCGATCCCCAGGCTTTCCTGAGTTCGGCGAAAACGTTGTCAACCGTTGCAATATCTTCAACATCGCAGGGTATGAGCAGGTTGGAGCCTACGGAATCGGCAAGGGGTTTGACGCGTTTGCCGAAGGCTTCGCCCTGGTAGGTGAAGGCAAGCTCGGCACCATGCTTGTGCAGTTCGCTGGCTATTCCCCAGGCAATTGAGTGATCGTTGGCAACGCCCATCACCAGGCCGCGCTTACCCTTCATCAAACCGTCCATGCTTGGATCACCCATTGTAGCGTTGCAGTATCAGCGTGGCATTGGTGCCGCCAAAGCCGAAGCTGTTGGACATCACTGTGTCGATTTTCGCATTGTCAACGCGTTTGCGCAAAATGGGAATTTCGGCAAATTCCGGATCAAGCTCTTCGATGTTGGCGCTTTCACACATGAAACCGTTCTTCATCATCAGCAGGCAGTAGATGGCTTCCTGCACACCGGTGGCACCCAGCGAATGGCCGGTGAGCGACTTGGTAGACGAGATTGCCGGAATGTCGGTGCCGAACACCTCACGGATGGCTTCGATTTCCTTGCGGTCGCCAACCGGTGTCGAGGTGCCGTGCGGATTGATGTAGTCAATCTTGCCGTGGGTTGTGGCCATGGCCATGCGCATGCAACGCATTGCCCCTTCGCCGGAAGGGGCTACCATGTCATAGCCATCAGATGTTGCGCCATAGCCTACAAGTTCTCCGTAAATCTTGGCACCCCGGGCCTTGGCGTGCTCAAGTTCTTCCAGCACGACGGTGCCGGCGCCGCCCGCGATCACGAAGCCATCACGAGCTTTGTCGTAGGCGCGCGAAGCGGTGGCCGGGGTTGCATTGAACTTGGATGACATGGCCCCCATGGCATCAAACAGCACGGACAAAGTCCAGTCGAGTTCCTCTCCGCCACCGGCGAACATCACGTCCTGCTTGTTCCACTGGATCATTTCGGCGGCGTTGCCAATGCAATGGGCCGACGTGGCGCAGGCGGAGGAAATTGAATAATTCACGCCGCGAATGCCAAAGGGTGTGGCCAGTGTGGCGGAGTTGGTGGATGACATGACGGCTGGAACGGCAAAGGGCCCCACCCGCTTTGGGCCTTTTTCACGGGTCGTGTCGGCAGCGGCCACCAGGGTTCGGGTTGACGGTCCGCCAGAGCCCATGATCAGGCCGGTGCGATCATTCTTCACGTCTTTTTCTTCAAGGCCAGAATCGGCAATGGCCTGCTGCATGGCCACATAGTTCCAGGCGGCGCCATCGCCCATGAAGCGCTTGACGCGGCGGTCAATGGTTTCGAGATCGTAGTTGGGTGCCCCATGCACCTGGCAGCGGAAACCGAGGCGCACATAATCATCTGCCCGCACAATGCCGGACTTTGCATCGTGGAGAGATGTTGTGACTTCCTGCACATTGTTGCCAATGCTGGACACGATGCCCATTCCAGTTACGACGACACGACGCATCTTATGAACTCCTTACGCCTGAAACAGGCCGACCTTCATATCGGTCACATTGTAAATCGCTTCGCCATCGGCCTTCATCACGCCATCGGCCACGGCCAGCTTTAGTTTGCGCAAAATCAGGCGCTTCACATCCACTTCGTAGGTCACCTTCTTGACAACCGGGGTCACCATGCCGGCGAACTTGACTTCGCCTACGCCCAGGGCCCGGCCCCGGCCCGGTTCACCCAGCCAGCCCAGGAAAAATCCGGTCAATTGCCACAGCGCATCGAGCCCGAGGCAACCCGGCATGACCGGGTCACCCTGGAAATGGCAGGGGAAAAACCACAGGTCAGGCCTGATATCGAGTTCGGCCACGATACGGCCAAGTCCATGGGCTCCGCCCTTTTCCTCCACGTGGGTAATGCGATCAAACATCAGCATAGGTGGTAACGGCAGTTGCGCATTGCCAGGGCCGAAAAGTTCACCCCGCCCACAGGCCAGGATATCGTCGTAGAGGTAACTGGATTTGCGTTCCGTCATGCCTTCCCCGTATCAAATCGCCAGATTCGCGCGATATTGCACAAACCACCCGTAAAAGACTATACTGTATTTATAGCAGCAGAAGTGACGACCAAAAATGACAACACTTGGGCATATAGCAGAGAAATTGCGCAGCGTGGGACTTAGGCCGACGCGGCAGCGCTTGGCTCTGGCTCAAATCCTGTTTGGTGGCGGTGACCGGCATGTTTCTGCCGAAGCCCTGCACCGTGAAGCAAGTGCGGCCAAGGTGAATGTGTCCGTGGCCACGGTTTACAACACGTTGAACCAGTTCAAGGCGGCGGGACTCTTGCGGGAAGTGGCCATTGAGGGTGATCGCAGCTACTTTGACACCAATACGTCAAACCACTTTCATTTCTTCCATGAAAGCGAAGGCCGGTTGTTTGACATCGGACATGATAATCTTGAAATCACCGGATTGCCGGTTGCACCCGAAGGCACAGCGATTGACCGCATCGACGTTATCGTCCGCCTGCGGAAAATCTGATCAGTTCACAGCCTCGCCAGGGTAAACGCCCCACAGCATGTCCTGCTCCACATAACCATCATAGCCGCTGGCGTTGATTTCGCACCAGTGGCCATCGCAATTCGCAACGTCACCCATGGCACCTGCTGCAAGCTTGGCAGCAGTGGCACTTTGCCGGTTAGCCGCAGAATAAAGGGTTGTGAGTTGCGTGCCGCGCCACGGCGCCACAACCGCGGTGCGCTTTCCGGCCAGCATGCTTTGCAGGATCCAGCCTTCTTCGCCGTCGCTGTCCCTGATGCGGCGCCAGTTTTCAAATTCAGCAACGATTTCGACGGGCAGGCCCTTGCGCTGGAAAACCCAGGCAACCGGGTGATCACTTGAAGGCCCGCGACGCACATTCACTTTTTCCGCCTTGAGTGAAACGAACCGCGGGATTGCAAGACCCGATGGGCCAACACTTGTAGCCTTGCCGGCGATTGAAGCGGTGGTGCGAGGATCCGACGATGCACTTGCCAGCGAATCAGGCCGGTGGCCGAAAAGTGACCACGCCACGCCACCAGACACAGTCAAGCAGGCCACTGCCAATAGGACTGACCCAATGCGATGCTTGCTCGAATTCCCCTTAGACATGACCCCGAAAGCATTCCCTATTGTGGCGCTAGGCATGATGAGTCTACATCAACCCCTAGAAACTGCAACATTTGACCGATAACAGAATTGGCGACCTTCGGTTAATAATGTGTCAATATTTGTTCTTTGGAGCCGGTATCCCATGAGTAAGCACAAGCCTGTCGTTGTCGTGACCCGCAAACTTCCGGAAGTTGTGGAAACACGCATGATGGAACTGTTCCAAACCCGGCTCAATGCCAGCGACGAGCCAATGAGCAAGGCGGAGCTGGTGGAAGCGGTGAAAACCGCTGATGTGCTGGTACCCACGGTGACAGACAGGATCGACAAGGCCGTTCTCATGCAAGCCGGCGACCAGCTCAAGCTCATCGCCAATTTTGGCACCGGAGTCGACAACATCGACGTGGAAACCGCCATCGCCCGCGGCATTACAGTGACGAATACCCCAGGCGTTCTCACCGAAGATACGGCCGACCTCACCATGACCCTGATCATGGCGGTGGCGCGGCGGCTGATCGAGGGGTCGAGAGTCATAGGCCGCGACAATACCTGGCAGGGGTGGTCGCCGACCTGGATGCTGGGCAGCCGCATTTCCGGAAAACGCATTGGCATCATTGGCATGGGCCGCATTGGCACGGCGCTGGCCCGGCGCGCCAAGGCCTTTGGCATGCAGATTCACTATCATAACCGAAAGCCGGTCAATCCCAAGATAGAGGCTGAACTTGAAGCCACCTATTGGGAAAGCCTCGACCAGATGCTGGCGCGGATGGACATTATATCGGTGAACTGTCCGCACACGCCTGCCACATACCACTTGTTGTCCGCACGGCGCCTGAAACTGATGAAAAAAGACGCCATCCTCGTCAATACGGCACGGGGTGAAGTCATCGATGAAAATGCGCTGGCACGGATGCTGGAAGCGGGCGATCTGGGCGGTGCGGGGTTGGATGTGTTTGAACATGAGCCCGCCGTGAACCCGAGGTTGCTGAAATCGAGCAAGGCGGTGCTTCTGCCCCACATGGGCTCGGCTACACTGGAAGGGCGCATCGATATGGGGGAAAAGGTCATTATCAACATCAAAACCTGGGTAGACGGCCACAATCCACCCGACAGGGTCTTGCCATCCATGCTTTAGGCGGCTAACACCATTTATGTTGCACTGCAACATAGGTTGTGTTTTACTTTTGCTCGTTTAATGAATAAATGCTCAAAACCGAGGGATACTACCTTGCAAACCACCAAACAGGAAATTTCCGTGCACTCCGAATTGCCCCTGCCGAAGTTGCCGAAAGCGACGGTTGAAGAACTCGGACGGGCAATCGTCCAGAAGCTGACGTTCTCGGTTGGCAAGGATCCTGCTGCAGCGCGCGGCCACGACTGGCTGAAGGCAGCCATTTTGGTGGTACGCGACCATGTGATTGAACACTGGATGGTTTCGGTACGCGAGACGTACCAGAACAAGGGCAAGCGGGTTTACTATCTCTCCATGGAATTCCTGATCGGGCGGCTGCTGCGCGATGCGGCGTCCAATCTTGGGCTGTTTGAAAACCTGCAGGCGGCGCTGGAAAATCTTGGCGTTGAGGCCGATCTGGTCGAAGCGCTTGAGCCGGATGCCGCACTGGGCAATGGCGGATTGGGCCGGTTGGCCGCGTGTTTCATGGAAAGCATGGCGAGCCTTGCAATCCCGTCATTCGGTTACGGCATACGATACCGCCACGGCCTGTTCCGCCAGAAGATTATCGATGGCGTGCAGGTTGAATTGCCGGAGGATTGGCTGGTTCACGGCAATCCGTGGGAATTCGAACGGCGCGAACGCGAATATGAAATTGGCTTTGGCGGCATCGTTGAAGCATCACCTCCGGCCAAGGGTCCGCCCACCTATAAATGGAAGCCCGCCGAAACCATCCTGGCGGTGGCCTATGACACGCCAATTTGCGGATGGAAGGCAAAACGCGTCAACACCTTGCGGCTCTGGGACGCGCGCGCCGTGGACCCGATCAAGCTCGAGCAGTTC
Source organism: Rhodobiaceae bacterium (assembly GCA_031371945.1). Taxonomy (GTDB): domain Bacteria; phylum Pseudomonadota; class Alphaproteobacteria; order Rhizobiales; family Aestuariivirgaceae; genus Aestuariivirga. Next base: position 15,835 of record JANMKJ010000184.1, on the reverse strand, counting down.
AACCGCGGCGACCATATCGGCGCCCAGTCTGACAACACGATTGCCGAAAGCATAACACGGGTTCTCTATCCATCGGATTCCACCCCTGCTGGCCAGGAACTGCGGTTGCGGCAGGAATATTTCTTCACGTCGGCGTCGTTGCAAGACCTGGTGCGCCGCCACGTGAACCAGTTTGGCAGCGTTCTGAATTTGGCCGAGAAAGCCGCCATTCACATGAATGACACGCATCCTTCCATTGCGGTGGCCGAACTCATGCGGATTTTGGTGGATGATCACCACGTTGCGTGGGAAACGGCGTGGGACATCACCCGTGCCACCTGTGGCTATACGAACCATACCTTGTTGCCGGAAGCACTTGAAAGCTGGCCCGTGCATTTGATGGAGCGGTTGCTGCCCCGCCACATGCAGATCGTTTACGCCATCAATGCCGGCATCATTGCCGATGCACACAAGAAAGGCATGATTGATTTTGCATTCCTTGGCAATGTATCGCTGATTGACGAACATAATGGCCGGCGCCTGCGCATGGGGCAGTTGGCGTTCGTGGGTTCGCACAGCATCAACGGTGTTTCGGCCCTGCACTCCGGTCTGATGAAGGAAACAGTGTTCAAGGATTTGAACACGCTCTATCCGGACCGCATCAACAACAAGACGAACGGCATTACGCCACGTCGTTGGCTGCAGCAGATCAACCCGGGTCTCACGTCATTGGTACGCGATGCCATTGGCCCCAAATTCCTCGACAATGCGGAAGAGCTCATCAACCTTGACAAGTTCGCCGATGATTCAGGCTTCATTGAAAAGTATGCAGCCGTCAAACGTGCCAACAAGCAAAAACTGTCGCAGCTCATCTTGCAGCGGACGGGCATTCCAACCGATCCTTCCGCCCTGTTTGACGTGCAGATCAAGCGCATCCATGAATACAAGCGGCAACTGCTCGCCATTCTCGAAACGGTTGCACTTTACAATTCCATTCGGGCGAACCCGGGCCGCATCACGGTACCGCGCGTCAAGATATTCGCTGGCAAAGCTGCTGCGAGTTATTGGGAAGCAAAGACCATCATCCGCCTGATCAATGACGTGGGCAGCGTCATCAATGCCGATCCATCGGTGCGCGGGCTTTTGAAGGTGGTGTTCATTCCCAACTACAATGTAACTTTGGCTGAAACGATTGTTCCGGCGGCTGACATTTCAGAGCAGATATCAACGGCTGGAATGGAAGCCTCGGGCACTGGCAACATGAAGCTTGCCCTCAATGGTGCGCTAACCGTTGGCACCCTTGATGGCGCCAATGTTGAAATCCTCGAAAATGCCGGTGCAGACAACGTCTTCATTTTCGGTCTCACGGCTGCTGAAGTTGCCGAGCGGCGCAGGGCAGGCCATGTGCCGCGTGACATCATCGACCATTCTCCACATTTGAAGCAGGTGATTGAATCGGTGCGCACGGGCGTATTTTCCCCATCGGAACCGAGCCGTTACCACGACCTCATGGCCGGCTTGCTTGACCATGACTACTTCCTGGTGACTGCCGACTTTGCCGCCTATTCCCAGGCTTTGAGCAAGGCGGATGCAGTCTGGCGCGACCCCAAGGGGGCATGGACAGCCAAGGCCGTTCATAACACCGCACGGCTGGGCTGGTTCACCGCCGACCGGACGATCAAGGAGTACGCCCGGGACATCTGGAATGTTCCGGTTGCGTAATTTTTGCCATTGCTCCTTTTCCAACTCCAATCCATAGTGCTGGAAATAGTGTGAGTAGCACATGTCAACAGTCGGATTGAATCGAGACGAAGTTGACGCCCTTGTCGGAGGTCAACACCATGACCCGTTCGCCGTGCTGGGATTGCACAAGGTGGGGAAAACATGGGTTGCACGGGCATTTGTGAATGGGGCTGACAAGCTCACGGTCAGCGATCTTTCAGGTATGAAACTTGGCGAACTTGTCAAAACCCATGATGCGGGGTTTTTTGAAGGTGCGGTCAAGGTCAAGGAACGTCTTCCCATTCGCTTTGATGCGTCCAACCCCGGGGGCAAATGGCAGGTGACCGACCCCTACTCCTTCGGCCCCGTGCTTGGGCCGATGGACGACTACTACGTGGCCCAGGGAACGCATCTCAGGCTTTACGACAAGCTGGGTGCGCATGTCATTTCCCATGAGGGCGTGACGGGCGTTCACTTTGCGGTTTGGGCGCCCAACGCGCAGCGGGTATCAGTCATCGGTGATTTCAACGACTGGGATGGCCGCCGCCATGTCATGCGCAAGCGCATGGGGATCGGCGTGTGGGAAATTTTCCTGCCGGGCCTTGCCGACGAAGTGAAATACAAATTCGAAATCATTGGTGCCCACGGCAACCTGCTGCCGTTGAAAGCTGATCCCTATGCCTTTGCGGCAGAACTTCGGCCCAATACTGCGTCACGGGTGGCAACGATCACGGACTTCAAATGGACGGATGCCGACTATCTCGCGGCCCGCGCAGCGCGTGATCCCAGGCGTTCGCCAATGTCCATTTATGAAGTCCATTTGGGGTCATGGAAAAAGAAGGATGGTGCGGGCTTCCTGAGCTACGACGAGCTCGCAGTAGATCTTGTGGGCTATGTGCGTGACCTGGGCTTTACACATATTGAACTGCTTCCGGTTTCCGAGCACCCCTATGACCCGTCCTGGGGTTATCAGCCAACGGGTCTGTTTGCGCCCACATCGCGCTTTGGCGACCCGCATGGGTTTGCGCGCTTTGTTGATGCGGCCCATGCGGCCGGCATTGGCATTATTTTGGATTGGGTGCCGGCGCATTTTCCAACGGATGAATTCGGCCTTGCCAATTTCGATGGCACGGCACTTTATGAGCATGCCGATCCGCGCAAGGGCTTTCACCCCGACTGGAATACGGCCATCTATAATTTCGGCCGGACCGAGGTTCAAAGCTTCCTCATTAACAACGCGCTTTTCTGGTTGGAGAAATATCACATCGACGGCCTGCGGGTGGATGCGGTGGCTTCGATGCTGTATCTTGATTACTCGCGCAAGAGCGGTGAATGGATTCCGAACGAGCATGGCGGCAATGAGAACCTCGAGGCCATTGCCTTCCTGCGCCGCATGAATGAAGTGTGTTACGCAGCGCACCCTGGTGTCGTTACCATCGCTGAAGAATCCACGGCATTTCCCGGCGTTTCACAACCTTCCTACAACGGCGGGCTGGGTTTTGGTTTCAAGTGGAACATGGGTTTCATGCACGACACGTTGCAATACATGTCGCGCGATCCGGTGCACCGCGGCCATCACCACAACGATCTGACCTTTGGTTTGCTCTACGCCTTCACGGAAAATTTCGTATTGCCGCTGTCCCATGATGAAGTTGTTCATGGCAAGGGTTCGCTCCTTCGCAAGATGGGCGGCGACACCTGGGCAAAGTTCGCCGGGCTTCGGGCCTATTACGCTTTCATGTGGGCCTATCCCGGCAAGAAGCTGTTGTTCATGGGTCAGGAGTTTGCCCCCTGGGAAGAATGGGGCGAGGCAAAGAGCCTGGATTGGCACCTGCTGGAATATCCTTCACACCGGGGCGTGCAATTGCTGGTGAAGGAACTCAACAGTTTCTACAAGACCAGCCCTGCCATGCATGGTCGTGATTGTGAGGGTGAAGGTTTCTCATGGCTGATTGCCGACGATCACCTGAACTCGGTATTTGCCTGGGCGCGATGGTCGGGTGATGCGGCGCCGGTTGTCTCCATTTCAAATCTGACACCGGTGCCAAGGGTGGGTTACATCGTGCCGATGCCGCGGGCCGGGCGCTGGATTGAGCGCATCAACTCCGATGCACTGGCCTATGACGGCACCGGCATGGGCAACGGTGGCAGCGTTGTTGCAGAAGCTACACCCACAGCGGGCCAACCGGCCCAGGCGATCTTAACTTTGCCGCCAATGGCGACCTTGATTTTGGAATTTTCAGCGACATAATACAAAAAACAAAAAGACGTTCTTGGGAGGGATAAATGGCAGAAAACCGCAGGACAGCACCACTTGCCCGTGATGCGATGGCTTATGTTTTGGCCGGCAGGCGCGGCAGCCGCCTGATGGAACTGACCGACAGGCGCGCCAAGCCAGCCGTATTCTTTGGCGGAAAATCGCGCATCATTGATTTTGCCCTTTCAAATGCTCTGAATTCAGGCATTCGGCGTTTTGGCGTTGCCACCCAGTACAAGGCGCACAGCCTGATCCGCCACCTTCAACGGGGTTGGAACTTCCTTCGGCCGGAACGCAACGAGAGCTTTGACATCCTGCCTGCCAGCCAGCGGGTGTCCGAGGACCAGTGGTATAACGGCACCGCCGATGCGGTGCACCAGAATGCAGATATCATTGAAGGTTACGGCCCCAAGTACATGGTGATCCTGGCGGGCGATCACATCTACAAGATGGACTACGAGCAAATGCTGCAACAGCATGAGGACCAGGGCGCTGATGTGACCGTTGGCTGCCTTGAGGTGCCGCGCATGGAAGCCACGGGCTTTGGCGTGATGCATGTTGATGACAAGGACCGCATTATTGCATTTGTCGAAAAGCCCAAGGACCCGCCCGGCATTCCCGGTAATCCGGACCATGCCCTGGCGTCGATGGGGATTTACGTTTTCAATACTGACTTCATTCTCGATCTTTTGCGTGAGGATGCAGCCAACCCGAATTCGGCCCACGACTTTGGCAAGGACATCATTCCCCACATCGTGAAGAACGGCAAAGCGGTGGCGCATCGCTTTACCCAGTCATGCGTGCGTTCCACCAAGGAAGCTTCGGCCTATTGGCGAGATGTTGGAACGGTTGATGCCTATTGGGAAGCCAATCTCGATCTTTGCGACACGCTTCCCGCCCTTGATCTCTACGACAATGAATGGCCGATCTGGACCTATGGCGAGGTGACACCGCCGGCCAAATTCGTACATGACGAAGATGGCAGGCGCGGTATGGCGGTGTCATCGCTGGTGTCTGGTGGTTGCATTGTTTCGGGTGCTTCGCTGCGCCGAACGCTGCTGTTCACCGGGGTTCGCGTCAATTCCTATTCGCAGGTTGAGGAAGCGGTGATCATGCCGCATGTGGAAATCGGGCGTAATACGATTCTGAAAAAGGTTGTGATCGACCGGGGTGTGATCATTCCGGATGGTCTGGTTGTGGGTGAAGATCCGGTTGCCGATGCCAAGCGATTCCGGCGCACGGAAAGCGGTATCTGCCTCATCACCAAGCCGATGATCGCGAAACTTTCCGCATGAAGGTTCTAAGCGTCGCCTCGGAAGTATTTCCGCTGGTGAAAACCGGTGGGCTGGCGGATGTTGCCGGCGCCCTTCCGGCAGCGCTTGGCAAGCTTGGCGTGGAAGTCGTGACCGTGATGCCGGGGTATCCCCCTGTCTTGAATGCGCTCGAAGATTTTGAAGTGGCCTCTACATCTGACAGCCTGTTTGGTGGCCCCGCCCGCCTGCTGTGGGGCACGGCCAGGGGGCTTGAGCTTTTCGTGGTTGATGCACCGCATCTCTATGACCGGCCGGGAAATCCTTATCTCGGGGCCGATGGCAAGGACTGGCCGGACAACGCACGGCGCTACGCGGCACTTTCAACGATGGCGGCTGATATCGGCCGGGGTTCGGTTGCTGATTTTGTGCCGGATATCATCCATTGCCACGATTGGCAGGCTGGCCTGGTTCCGGCCTATGTACGTTATGGCGGTGGACCCAAAACCGTCATGACCGTCCATAACCTGGCATTTCAGGGGCATTATCCTGCCTCGATATTTGGAACCCTGGGATTGCCACCTACTGCCTTTGGCATCGAAGGTGTCGAGTATTTTGGCGGCGTTGGTTTTTTGAAGGCGGGCTTGCTATGCGCTGATGCCATTACAACCGTCAGCCCCACCTACGCGCGCGAGATTCTCACCGTCGCAGATGGCATGGGACTGGACGGTTTGCTGCGGGCCCGCAGCAGTGTCGTGCACGGCATCGTCAATGGCATTGACACGGAAATTTGGGATCCCTCCACCGATGCCAACATTCCGCAGGTTTATGGAGCGAAGAACCTGGCTAAGCGCAGCGTGAACAAGGCGGCGATTGAAAAACGCTTTGGGCTCAACCCTGCGGAAGGACCACTCTATTGCATCATCAGTCGCCTGACGCTGCAAAAGGGCATGGATATTGTCAGTGCGGCATTGCCCAAGCTTGTGGAACTGGGCGGCACACTCGCCATTCTGGGTTCGGGTGACATTGCCCTTGAAGCGTCATTGAAAGAGGCCGCCGTCCGGTATCCCGGCCGGGTGGGCATTACCACCACCTATGACGAACCGCTATCGCATCTCTTGCAGGCAGGTGCGGATGCCATCCTCATACCATCCCGTTTTGAGCCCTGCGGACTGACCCAACTCTATGGCTTGCGTTACGGCTGCGTGCCGGTGGTGGCACGGGTTGGCGGGTTGGCTGATACGATTGTCGACGCCAATGATGCGGCTCTGTCGGCGGGTGTTGCGTCAGGCATCCAGTTCTCGCCGGTAACGCAGGATACGCTTGAACATGCGTTGCAGCGCACCACCATGCTTTTTGCCGACAAGCCGGCCTGGGCTTCACTGCAGCAGGCTGGCATGAAGGCGGACGTTTCGTGGACGCGCAGTGCGGCACGCTATGCCGAACTCTACAGCACACTCCTGAAAGCAAACTGAGATGATCAAAACCGTAGCGACCAAACCATTCGATGGGCAAAAACCCGGTACGTCCGGCTTGCGGAAAAAAGTGCCCGTGTTCCAGCAGCCCCATTATGCCGAGAATTTCATCCAGTCGGTATTTGACGGGTTGGAAGGGTTTGAAGGCAAAACCCTGGTCATTGGCGGTGATGGGAGGTTTCTCAACCGTGACATCATCCAGATCGCCATCCGCATGGCAGCCGCCAATGGATTTGGCCGCGTCCTGACGGCAAAAGGCGGTCTGCTTTCAACGCCCGCCGCATCACACCTTATCCGCAAGAACAAGGCGTTCGGCGGATTGATCCTGTCAGCCAGCCACAATCCCGGTGGGCCCGATGGGGATTTCGGCATCAAGTACAATGCCGGTAATGGCGGACCGGCACCGGAGAAAATGACAGACGTTTTCTTTGCCAATACAAAAAAAATCTCAAGCTACAGGATTTCCGATTCTGGCGATTGTGACCTCGACAAGCTGGGTGTTTCGAAAGTTGAAGGCATGACGGTTGAAGTTATCGACCCGGTTGTCGACTACCAGGCTCTAATGGAAACACTGTTTGATTTTGATGCCATTCGCGCCCTGTTCAAATCCGGCTTCCGTATTCGCTTTGATGCCATGCATGCAATAACTGGCCCCTATGCCCACGCCATACTTGAGGGTGCGTTGGGGGCTCCTAAAGGTTCCGTGGTCAATGGAACCCCGCTTCCGGATTTTGGCGGACACCATCCTGATCCGAACCTTGTGCATGCCAAGGACCTCTATGATCTGATGATGTCCGCGGATGGGCCGGACTTCGGTGCTGCTTCCGATGGTGATGGGGATCGCAACCTGATCATTGGCAAGCACCAGTTCGTGACGCCATCCGATTCACTGGCACTGCTGGCCGCCAATGCGCACCTGGCTCCGGGTTACGCCAAGGGGTTAGCCGGTGTGGCACGCTCAATGCCCACAAGCTGTGCGGTGGACCGGGTCGCGGCAAAACTTGGCATAAAATGCTATGAGACGCCAACGGGCTGGAAGTTTTTCGGCAACCTGCTTGATGCCGGGCTGATTACGCTGTGTGGCGAGGAAAGTGCTGGCACGGGTTCAAACCATGTGCGCGAAAAGGATGGTTTGTGGGCCGTACTCCTGTGGCTGAACATCCTTGCGGTGCGCAGGCAAAGTGCGGCTGCAATCGTTAAGGAACATTGGGCAGCCTACGGGCGCAATTATTACTCGCGCCATGATTACGAGGAAGTGGACCTCGACGCTGCCAACGGCATGGTGAAATACCTGCGCGAAAGCCTGCCAGGGCTCAAGGGCAGGAAAGCTGGCGCGTTATCCGTGGCCACTGCGGATGATTTTTCTTATCATGACAGCGTTGATGGCACCACCACAAGTGGCCAGGGCATTCGCATCGTGTTTGATGATGGATCACGGGTCATCTACCGCCTTTCAGGAACCGGAACGGCTGGTGCCACGCTGCGTGTTTATATCGAGAAGTATGAGGCCAGGAATATTGGCCAGGAGACCCAGGCGGCACTTTCTGACCTCATCACATTTGCCAATGATCTTGCCGGAATTTCCCAACGTACGGGACGGAACGAACCCACTGTGATCACCTAAAGCATGGCACCAGGTTCCCCTATTCCGCTTGGCGTCACTCTTGTGGCGGGCGGCGTCAACGTCGCCGTGTTTTCACGGCATGCAACGGCCGTGTATTTCTGCCTTTTTCAGGATGGCAGGGAAACCCGCCATGCGCTTGCGTCACGGGAGGGTGATGTATTTTTCGGATTTGTGCCGGGTGTGCTGGCCGGGCAAAGCTACGGCCTGCGTGCCGATGGGCCTTACGACCCCTCGCAGGCACAGTTCTTCGACAGTTCAAAACTGTTGATAGACCCCTATGCCGCGCGGCTTGACCAGGCCTTCACATGGCACTCCGATCTTGCGCTGCACGGGAGAGAAACTTCCGATCTGGTCCCGAAGTGCATAGTCACGAAGCCTGAGCCCAGGGTGAGTCCGCTTGCGCCTTCAAGGCCCCGATTTATTTATGAAGTTGCGGTCAAGGCATTCTCCCAGCTCAACCCCGACATTCCGGAGGGCTTGCGTGGTACTGTCGCGGCCCTTGCCCATCCCAACAGTATTGCGCATTTCAAGCGGGTTGGTGCAGATACGATTGAGCTCATGCCATTGATGGCATGGGCCAATGAACGGCATCTCGCAGCTTATGGGCTTTCAAACGCGTGGGGCTATAACCCCATCAGCTTCTTTGCGCCGGACCCGCGGCTCGCACCCGGTGGCTTGCAGGAAATCCGTGAAACAGTTGCCGTCCTGCATGATGCGGGCTTTCGCGTCATTCTCGATGTGGTTTACAATCATACGGGCGAAAGTGATTTGGGCGGGCCGACCATATCGCTCCGCGGATTGGACAATGCAACCTACTATGCCCATATGAACGGCGTTCCAGTGAACGACACGGGCTGTGGCAATACGATGGCTACGAATGTGGAACCGGTGACACAGCTGATACTGGATTCCATGCGGCACTGGGTAAATGCCACGGGGCTTGACGGCTTCCGCTACGATCTGGCACCCATCATGGGGCGCGGGCCATTGGGCTTCAACGCCAAGGCACCGCTGCTGGAGGTGATCCAGGGGGATTCCCTTCTGGGCCTGCTCATCCACATCGCCGAACCCTGGGACATTGGCTTGGGCGGCTATCAGCTAGGAAACTTTCCGGCCTCGTGGGGCGAATGGAACGACCGCTACCGCGATGATGTGCGGCACTTCTGGCGGGGCGACCAGGGCGCGCTTCCTAATTTTGCAACGCGGCTGGCGGGATCGTCCGACATTTTCGGCAGCCGAAAGCCATCCAGCAGCGTCAACTTCGTTGCCGCCCATGATGGTTTCACCTTGCGCGATTGTGTCAGCCATGGCCACAGGGACAACTACGCCAATGGTGAAGGCAACCGCGACGGAAATGCAAGTGAGCCCTGCTGGATCGCGGAAAAACCTGATTTGGACGTGCGGGCCTTGCTTGCCACGCTGTTTTTCTCACGCGGCACCATCATGCTCACCGCCGGAGACGAGTTTGGCCGCAGCCAGAAGGGCAACAATAATGCCTATGCCCAGGATAACGAAACCACATGGCTGGACTGGCAACAGGCCAACCAGGGCCTGATTGATTTTGTGAGCGGCATGGCGGCATTCCGCCGGCAAAACGCCGGGTATTTTGCCGACAGCTTCTTAAATGGAAAAATTAGTGACGGCGCCGCATTTCCGGATGTTCAATGGCTGGCTGCTGATGGTGGAGCACTGGAGTGGGGGAATCCCGGCACCGATGCGTTCGGAATTATCCTGACGGCCGAGGGTGAGAAGGAGCGGTTGCTGATCTGGTTCAATCGCGGCCAAAGTGATGTTCCCGTAGCCTTGCCTGAGCCTCAGGAGGGGCTGGCCTGGTCAAACACCATTTCGACTTGTGCGGCGCGTTCGGTGATTCCCCTCATTGAAGTCACGCAAGCCAAGAAAAGTTCATCTCGGCCTGATGACCAGGTCATCAATGATCTGGCCACGGCTGTTGGAATTCAGGCCGAGTGGTGGGAAGTCAACGGCACGGGGCACCGGGTGAGCGTGGAAACCAAGCGGGCATTGCTGGCCGCCATGGCACTTCCGCTTGAAACCCATCTGGAAGCACGCCAGGCCCTTGCGGATCTGGCCAAGCAGTCCACCCTGCCCCGCTTCGTTGTGGGACCGCCTAACAGTGTAAATTCCATTCCAACGCCCGGAGCGCTACCGAATTCCCGTTACGTGCTCACAGCGGACGATGGGCAGATTTGGCAACTCACGGGTTCAGACCATGGCATCGTGCTTCCCCCGCTTGATGTGGGGCATTACGAATTGCGTGGCGGCAGCTCACGCGAAATGTCCAGCATTGCCATAACCACAGGCAAATGCCGTGAGCTGCCCGCGGCGCAAAAACTATACGGGCTGACCACCCATCTCTATGCGCTACGCCACGAAAATGATTGTGGCATTGGCGATTTTGAAACGCTCGCACAATTCTGCGAAGTTTCAGCGAAGCTTGGCGGATCACTCGCCGGCATCAACCCGTTGCATCACATGTTCACAGACGACCGTGCGCGGGTTAGTCCATACCAACCATCTGACCGGCGCTTTATAGATCCCATTTACATTGATGTTTCTGCCTTCGCCAACGGGGAGGATTTCAGTGACTTGCGTGCCGGCCACCATGTTGATTACGAACGGGTGTGGCTGCTGAAGGACAAGTTGCTGCGGGCGCAGTTTGAAAAGACCAAGACGAGCAAGGAATTTGTCGCGTTCATCCGGACAGGAGGGCGCGCCTTGCAGGATCACGCGCGGTTTGAATCACGCCATGATGCCTCCAGCGCGCGCTACGCCATGTGGCTGCAATGGACTGCTGACCAGCAACTGGCCGCAGCCGCCAAACGTGGGGCCGCGGCGGGATTGGAATTGGGTATCTACCGGGATCTCGCCCTGGGATGCGCTTACGAAGGCGGAGAGGTTTGGGCACAGCCCGAGCTTTACGCCACAGCGGTTTCAATCGGTGCACCGCCAGACCCGTTTTCACGCGATGGGCAGGTGTGGAACCTGCCGCCGTTCAATCCGTTGGTTTTGGCCGAGGCGGGTTACCGGCCATTTGTTGAGATCATGCGGGCCAACATGCAGCATGCGGGGGTGCTTCGCATTGATCATGTCTTGGGTTTTGCCCGGCAGTTCTGGGTGCCACGCGGCGCATCGGGAGCGGATGGGGCCTATGTGACCATGCCGCAATCGCACTTCATGGCCCTCACCGCACTGGAAAGCGAACTATCAAAATGCGTTGTGGTTGGCGAGGATCTGGGAACGGTGCCCCACGGCTTGCGTGACAGCCTGGCGGAGGCAAAAATCCTGTCGTACCGCGTATTGTGGTTTGAGCAGAGCGCGGCGGAGTTCCTGCCGCCTGAAAACTATCCACACCATGCCGCTGCGTGTCTTTCATCACACGACCTCGCACCCTTCAAGGGGTGGCAGGAAGCGGCAAGCCCCGCCGATATTGCCAAGCTGGTACGGGCCACGGATGCTGCGGGCGTGAACTCTGGAGACCTGCTTGCCGATGCGCATGCGCTGGTGGCCAAAACCCCCTGTTCCATTATGCTGGTGCAGGCCGATGATCTCACCGAAGAAACCGAACCCCTCAACGTTCCCGGCACGGATAGGGAGCGGCCAAATTGGCGCAGGCGTCTGGGTTCAAATACTGGTAAGCTCGTGGGCCTCGACCCGACAAGACGGGTGTTTGAGGCGATTGCGAAAACCGGACGGGGTAAAAGTGGCTAAATCCTTCATCGTGGAAATTCTGGAAACAGAAGTCATTTCGAAATTCTGGTCAACCCTTTCAAAAGTCACCCTTAACTATACGCGCAGTGACGGACACTCCCAGGTGCTGGAGCGGGAGGTCAATGACCATGGCGCGGCAGCGGCCGTGCTCGCCTATGACCCAAACCGCAAGACTGTACTTTTGGTCAAGCAGATGCGCATCGCGGCATACATGGTGGGCTACACGGAACCGATGATTGAAGTGTGTGCCGGGCTGCTGGATGGCGACGACCCAGAAACCTGTGCACTGCGCGAAGCGGAAGAGGAATTGGGATTTGAACTGAGCAACCTGCAATTCGTGACCAACGCCTTCGTGAGCCCGGGTGCGGTCACGGAACGTGTAAGCCTGTTTATCGGCAACTATGGCCCTGCTGACAAGATCAGCCACGGCGGCGGTTTGCATGCGGAAGGTGAAGATATCGAAGTGATTGAGTTATCACTCGCCACCGCCTACCGCATGATTGCGACCGGCGCCATCGTTGACGCCAAGACAATCATCCTGCTGCAGCACGCAATGCTGAGTTAAGCCGCCTCGTCGCGCAAGGCACCCGGACCAGGTACTGCACCCTTTGGACACTTGCCCGCAATGATCATGCCCAGCACTTCGTCCTGGGTCACGTCGGTTACCTTCGCCGTTCCAACCACCTGGCCGTTTTTCATGACGCAAAGGCGGTCCGCCAGGTCAAACACGTCGTGCAGATCGTGGCTGATCAGGAAAATGCCAATCCCGTCGGACTTCAGCTGCTTGATCAGCTCGCCAACCTGGGCAGTTTCCTGGGGACCCAAGGCGGCCGTAGGTTCGTCCATGATCAGGATGCGGGCATTGAACAGGATGGCGCGCGCGATGGCCACCGATTGGCGCTGGCCGCCCGACAGCTTGTTGACCGGCTCCTTGAACCGGCGGAAATTGGGATTGAGCCTTCCCATGACTTTTCGCGCCTGGTCTTCCATGGCCACATCGTCCAGCGTGCCCCATTTGGTGCGGATTTCGCGTCCAAGGAACAGGTTTGAAGCGGCATCCACATTGTCGGCAAGTGCCAGTGTTTGATAGATGGTCTCGATGCCGAATTTCTTGGCGTCACGCGGGTTCTGGATATCCACCTTCTCGCCGTTGACGAAAATTTCGCCTGCGTCGCGCTTGTAGGCACCGGAGAGGATTTTGATGAGGGTGGATTTGCCGGCACCATTGTGGCCGAGTAGGCCTACGACTTCGCCGGGATAGAGATCGACGCTGGCACGGTCCACCGCCCTGATGCCGCCAAAGGCAATCGACATATCACGCAATTCGACCAGGGGTGTGCCCCGGGCCTGGGCAGGTGCCTTGCTCGTCGCCGGCTTGGCCTTTACAGTTTTTGCTGGTGCTTTGGTTTTTGCTTTTGCCATGACTGCCTCCCCTTACTTCACACGCCGGCGGTAAACTTGGTCAACCCACACGGCAAATACCAGCACCGATCCCACTACCATATCCTTGTAGGCGGATTCGAAATTCAACAGCGTCATGCCCGATTGCAGCGATTGCATCATCAATGCGCCAAGCATGGCGCCATAAATGGTGCCAATGCCGCCGGCCAGCGAGGTGCCGCCAATAACAGCTGCGGCGATCACATAGAGTTCATTGAACTGGCCAAGTGAGTTGGTGGCCGAGTCAAGCCGGGCGGACGAAATGATGGCCGATACCGCCACCAATGCGCCCATGAGCGAGAACACCATGACAGTGAGGCGCTTGGTATTGATACCGGCAAGTTCTGCAGCTTCCGGATTGCCACCGGTTGCGAATACGTAACGGCCAAAGCGCGTACGCGTTGAGATGAACGTCATCAGGAACCCCACCGCCAGGGCGATCAACACTGGAATTGCGTAGCCCGTCTGGTAGGTCAGGCCTTCGGTGCAGCGTACGATTTGATCCGCGGCCATGCAGATCGCACTGCCATCCTTGTTTTCGACGCCTGGTGGAATGGTAATGTTGTTATCGAGGGCGTATTTCTCAATCACCTTGGGGGCCCAAGGGTAGGAGTTCACAACCAGCGTAGTGCCGAGCACCATGAGGCTGCCGACAATGCCAATCACATATTCGGCCCACACCGGGCGCAGGGTAAACTTAAAGCGAACGCGATTGCGCCGGTCGCTCAGGATCGCGCCAACAATGGCCACGCACGCCAGAATGCCCAGCACCCAGCTCCAGAACGGGCCAATCGAGCCCAGCGGTCCACTGCCACCGATCAGCTTGAAGGTCTTGTCCATGGGAGCCACGGTTTCACCGCGGATAACCCACCAGGCCACACCGCTATAGGCAATCAGGCCACCGAGAGACACAATGAATGACGGAATGCCGGCATAGGCGATGAGCACACCATTGAACCAGCCGATAAAGGCACCAAGGGCTATGCCGAAGAGAACGGCGATGATCCAGATCATCGGGTTGCCGGTGCCGAGGCCGGGTCCAAGCTTATAGACCTGCAAGACCCCCATGCACACTGCCACCATGCTGAGCATGGAGCCCACGGACAAATCAATCTGGCGCATGACGATAATGAGCACCATGCCCGTGGTCATAACCGCGATCGAAGAGGTTTGAACTAGAAGGATCCAGAGGTTGCGTGGCGTCAGGAATGAACCGCCAAGCAGGCCGTCACCCGGGCGCAGGATGCCGCTGTAGATGTCAAAGCCAACCCAGATCACCAGAAGGGCCAGCAGCATGCCGAGCATGCGGGTATCAACTTCCGTGGCGCGCAGGAAGCGGGTCACTGCCCCCTCGGCCGTCAAGGTCGGATTGTTGCTTGTGCTCGTTGACATGCCAGCCTCCCAAACTGTCTGAATTGGATCAGAAATTATTTTTATTCAGCTTAAAAAAAACCGCGCCACCTTGCAAGGTGACGCGGTCAGATGATGCTACTTATCCAAGCCTATCAGTCGCAAGCTGGTACTGAGCCGGCTTTCACGCCTGCGCAAACCTTGTCCTTGCCAACCCAGCCTGCATCAATAACTTCATTGAGCTTGGCCTTGGTGATTGGATTTGGAGCCAGAAGAATGGCGTTGACTTCAACACCCTTGGCACCGCCGCTGAATTTCGACGCGCCAGCAAGTGTGGTTGGGTCCGTGCCTTCTGCAATGGCCACAGCTGCTTCAGCTGCAACCTTGCCGAGGGCGCGGGCATCTTTCCAGACTGAAACGGTCTGGGTTCCGAGTGCAACACGGTTAAGGGCGGCATGGTCGCCGTCCTGGCCGGACACTGGAACGGTTCCAGCAAGGCCCTGTGCATCAAGTGCAGCAACAACGCCCGAGGCCATACCATCGTTTTCGGAAACCACGGCATCAACCTTGTTGCCGGTCGATGTCAGGCACTGCTCCATGTTCTTCTGGGCATTGTCTGGTTTCCAGCCATCGGTGAAGGTTTCGCAAACATTCTTGATCTTGCCAGCGTCCATTGCTTCCTTGAGCACTTCAGTAATGCCCTGGAACAGGAACGTTGCGTTTGGATCACCCTTGTCACCCTTGATGAAGGCATAATTGCCTTCGGGCTTAACAGCGAGGATTTCCTTGGCCATCAAACGGCCAACGCCCACGTTGTCGAATGTCACGTAGAGGGCGTTTGGATCCTCCACGAGTACGTCATAGGACAGCATCTTCACGCCAGCATCGCTTGCAGCCTTGAAGGATGGGAGAATGGCATCGCTGTCAAAGGCAACAACCATGATCACGTCAACCTTCTGGGAAATCAGGCCTTCAATGTCAGCAGCCTGCTTCTGGGCAGAGCCCTGGG
>JANMKJ010000182.1:0-1715 GCA_031371945.1 Rhodobiaceae bacterium | reverse complement strand
CCAGGAAATAGGCAATCAAAACGCCATAGAAACAGAAGGATACAAACAGGATGGCCAGCAGGGCAAACGCCGCATTCTTGTAACAGGTGGAAATTGCTGTAACAGCGCGGTCTCGCGCCATGCCGAGAAGACTGATGCGCGTCTTTGGGTTTTCTGTAGCCGCCACCTCTTGCGCAGGCGCTGCAATTTCGGCTTTCGGCCGTATGCCCAACGCAAAACAGAACTGCCGCTTGATCACGGGCACTGGAAGAACGCGGTCGACACCCCGGATGCGAAGATATTTTCCAACGTTGGAATTCTGGCAAAGGACAATCAGTTTGAACGATTGTTCAGATCCCGCCAGCAACGGCACCAGTAATGACAGTGCCGGGTCATCCGAACTTTGATCCACCACAACAAATTCAAACTCATTGCGGATGACCAGGGCGATCGTATCAGCAGTGCCCTTGGACTGGGAGATTTCAAAATCACCGGCATTGCTGCCCATCAGAGCAGCGACATCGGCAGGTGGCATTGCAACAAACAGCACCTTTGCTGTTGGAGCAATGACCTGGGCCGGACGCCTGTCTGAAGGAAACTGCTTCATGCTTTGGGTTTTGCCAGTTTCGGCTTGGCGCCGCGCGTTTCCCACGAAGAGGTACCAAGAGTTGCCACCGCCAGCGGAGTCATCGTGATGTACATCACGGGAAACACGAAGGCCATGGTGAGGAACCATACGCCCGACGTGCGGGCGAAGGCTGGGAGCTTGTATTTGTTCAGCTCATAAGCCAATGCAAATACGGTCACCAGCAACCCATGCTCCAGCATTGGAATGACAAAACCGAGATGCATGATCTGGCTTACAAGAAACAACGGATAAAACAGCAGCAGCAGCGCCATCGACACATAATGCACAAGCACCACCGGATTGAACCGGTGGAGGTGCGGGATCGCGGTTATGAAGTCAACCAGGTTGGAGCGGCGCCAGCGCAATTGCTGGCTGAGGTAGTTGGGAATGGTGGCAGGCGCCTTGGTAAAACAGCGGGCGTTGAAACTTAGCCGCGTGCGAAAACCCGCTTCAACCAGTTTGCGGGTGAGAAACCTGTCCTCGCCATATTTGACTTCATCCCCAAGGAACGAGCGCTTGTCGAGGTGATGATCGACCGCGAGCAATGCTTCGCGCCGGTAAAGCGTGAGGCATCCTGAAAGGCACATGATATGGCTGAACGCATTCTCAAGATTCTTGAGGAACTGGTAGCCTATCCAGTATTTCACGGCCTGCATGCGGGTGAGCCAGTTCTCATCGGCATTGGAAACGAATACGCATCCCCCTACGCCGTCCGCGCCACTTGCAGCCATGTGGCGCACCAGGTTCTTCAGCGAACTTCCTTCAACAATCACGTCGGAATCCACCGAAAGTACCAGTTCGGAATCCGTCCGCAACACGGCATTCTTGATGCCAAGGCGTTTTCCCATGTTGCGCGGATTACGATCCACGCGCATCCATGGGTAAAGCTGTGCCACTGCCAGCAGATGTTCATAGGTGTCATCAGTGGAACGGTCATCAATGAAAATGGCGGTCAGCCTGTCGCGCGGATAATCCAGCGCGTCAAACGAGGCGGCCGTCTGGCGAACGTGGCCGCCCTCATTATATACGGGCACCACAATGGCAACTGAGGGCCAGACATCGGGATCACGGTCAAATTCAGGCTTGGTGCGCTTGTCCTTGACCTTGA